>DAOWJU010000103.1 GCA_030640215.1 Desulfuromonadales bacterium | reverse complement strand
TCAGCTGCACCAGAAAGGATCTCTGCAACTCTTCGCGTTCAATGCCGCTCAGCGGCTGATCTTTTTGCAGACTTTTTTCAAACTCAGCCAGGAATTCAGCCTTGGACAGTTCCTGACCATTGATCTGAATCAACGGCGAAAGTTTCTCAACAACAGGCTCAGAATCGCAACCAGTAACGAGACCGAAGAGACAAAGGAGAAGAACAGGCAGAGTTCGTAAATGATATATAGGCATAATTTTATAAAGATCGCTTGTTTTTAAGTAAGACAAATTATCATAGTCAGCAAAAAGCTTGCAATTCCTTTTTAGCAATGGCCAACACCTCTTCTTTAGGTAATCGGCCAAGACGAATCGTCAGTCGATAATCCGGACTAAAGCGATACTTTTTACTGTCGTCCAAAAGTGCCAGGATCTGCTCTGCAGCAACCTTGGTATTAGCCGGGAAAGCAAAGACCAGGTTATGGCCATCAAACTCCGCCAGTTCGACATGAAGCTGCTTCATGATTACCCGCAACTTCATGACATCCAGGAGCAATTCCGCTGCGGGTGGTAGTTCACCATAGCGGTCGCGCATCTCATCACTGGCCTGATAAATATCCACATCATCCATGGCTGACGCCAGTTTGCGGTAAAGAACCAGGCGCTGGTTGGGGTCAGCAACATAATTCTCCGGCAGGAAGGCGGAAAGGCCGAGGCGTATCTCCGGGTCAATGCGTTCTTCACGGCTTTGCCCCTGTAGCTCCTGAATGGTTTCTTCGAGAAGCTCAGTATACATTTCAAAACCGATGGCTGCCACCTGACCCGCCTGGCGGGCGCCGAGCAGATCCCCTGCGCCGCGTAATTCGAGATCGTGACGGGCAATACGGAAACCGGCACCCAGCTCCGACTGCTCCTGCAGAACCTTAAGGCGTTCGCGGGCGTCTTTTGTCAATAAGCCTTCACCGGGGATCATCAGGTAGGCATAGGCGCGCTGATGAGAACGGCCGACCCGGCCACGCAACTGGTAGAGTTGCGACAAACCGAAGCAGTCCGCCCGATTGACAATCATGGTGTTGGCCGTGGAGATATCGATGCCATTTTCAATAATCGTCGTGCAGACCAGCAGATTGGTCCGCCCCTCGATAAAGTCGAGCATGACGCTTTCCAGCGCTTTTTCCGGCATCTGGCCATGTCCGACGCCAACTTTGGCCTGCGGCACCAGGCGCTGCAGAAACTCGGCCATCGCATCAATCGACTGCACCCGGTTGTGAACAAAATAGACCTGACCTCCACGGCGCAGTTCACGCATGATCGCATCACGAATCAGGTCATCATCAAACCGGGTCACATAGGTACGGATCGCCTGGCGATCCACCGGCGGCGTATCGATAATCGACAGTTCGCGCAGACCGGCCAGACTCAAATGCAGGGTACGCGGGATCGGCGTAGCGGTCAGGGTCAGGACATCGACCTCGGCACGCATCTTTTTCAAACGTTCCTTGTGGGTCACCCCAAAGCGCTGCTCTTCATCAACGACGATCAAGCCGAGGTCTTTAAAACGCAGATCGCGCTGTAAGAGACGATGAGTGCCGATCAGGATGTCAATCTGTCCGGCCGCCGTGCGCTCAAGAATCCGTTTCTGTTGCGCTGGGGTACGAAAACGCGACAACATCTCCACATTGACCGGGTAGTCGGCAAAACGCTGCCGGAAAGTCTCCAGATGCTGACGCGCCAGCACCGTGGTCGGCACCAGAATGGCAACCTGACGGCTGTCGAGCACGGCTTTGAACGCCGCTCGAATAGCGACTTCGGTCTTGCCGTAGCCAACATCGCCGCAGATCAGACGATCCACCGGCCGGTCTGAAATCATATCATCAAGCACAGCCTCAATCGCTTCAAGCTGGTCAGGCGTTTCCTCGTGGGGGAAGGCTGCCTCGAACTCACGGAAAAGCCGATCCGGCGGCGTATAGCTAAAACCTTCTGCCATTTTCCGTCGCGCCTGCATCTGCAAGAGCTCTCGGGAGAGTTCCTCGATCGCCGCCCGCGCTCTTAACTTGGCTTTTTCCCAGGCACCACTGCCCATCTTATCAAGCCGCGGAGTCGAGCCATCGGCCATATATTTCTGGACTTTTTCAATCCGTTCCACCGGCAGATAGAGGCGATCCTTGCCGGAATACTCAAGATGGATGAAGTCACCTTCGACGGTGCCGGTCTGCAAATGGACCAGGCCAAGATAGCGCCCTATACCATAATCGACATGGACCACCAGGTCATCGGCTTTCAGATCGGCCAGAGACGATTCGAAGACCCGTTGCCGCTGGCGAACTTTGCGATGCGTGCGCGGTCCAAAAATTTCATCGTCACAGATGACGACCCGTTTTCCGTCAGCATGTCTGAAGCCGCTATCGAGAGAGCCGATGGTCACGGTCAGACCGACCGGAAATTCCCGACCTGGCACCAAGTCCTGCACCCAGGTAACCGGCAGATCATGCGGAGCCAGCAGGTCAAGCAACCGCTCCGCCTGGCCACGCTGGTGGCAAACCACAAGAATTCTCCAGTCATCACTCAACCACCCCCGCAAACGCTCGACTAACGGCGCAAGACTGCCATCATGTTCCACATGGTCCGGTCGTAAATCAGCGTTTCCGGTTACCGCCACGCGATAGACAGGATGCTCCTCTTCAAGCTGATAAAGCTGTAACGACGCCAGATCAATGCGCGGCCCCTGACTCAGGCGACGATCCAACTCCTCGCTGTCGAGATAAAAAGCCCCGGCTGGCACAAACGGCTCGCCACCCGCCGTTGCTCGCTCTTCACCGCACTTTACTGCTTCACTAAACTCATCGGCGGCAGCAGTGATCGCAGCAGGATTCAGCATCAACCGACAGAAACGATTCAGGTAATCAAAGAGGCTGTCAAGCTTATCGTAATTGAGCGGCAGGAGGTTTTCCCGTCCGGGACCGAACAAACCCTCGCGCACTTCATCGAGGATTGCTTCACGCTGGGCCCGTGGAATTTCCAGATCGTCGCAGCGCTCCTTAAAGCGACGGGTAAAGGTCTGCAGATGGCTGCCAGCCAAAATCATTTCCCGGGCCGGGGCAAGCTCAAGTCTTAGCAGATGGTGATCAGAAGAACGCTGGCTGGCAGGATCGAAGCTGCGGATCTCTTCCAGTTCATCGCCAAAAAAAGCCAGACGCACTGGCTGTTCCAGCATCGGTGGGAAAAGATCCACCAGGTCACCGCGCACGGCAAAGCTGCCGCGATCTTCAACCAGAGTGACGCGCTGATAGCCAAGCGAGGCCAGGCCCTGCAGCAGCTCATCGCGTGGAATGTCGCTACCGACTTCAAGTTGCAGCTGTAAAGTGTCGAGTATGTTGCGGGGAAGAACCTTCTGCTGGAGAGCCTTGACCGTTGTGACGATGGCTTTGCCGCGCCCCTTGACGAGAGTTGCCAGAGTGGCCAACCGGGTCGCTTCAATTTCAGGATGTGGGCTGAGCGGCGCGTAGGGTTCCGTTTCCCAATGCGGGAAGAAGAGGATATCGGCCTGGCGGCCATGGAAAAAGCTCAAGGCCTGATGGAAACGCTGGGCTTCGGCCTGGCTGGAGGCCACAATCAACAAACAGTCATCACGCCCCTTGCGAGCCAGCAACTCGGCAACAAACCAGGCATCACTGCTGCCATTCAGGCCAAGGATCTCGCTACGACCAAAAACTCCTGCCATGAATGGATGCAGGAGTCCGGATAAGCTGCAATGTTGAATACGGGGTTCTTCAATCACGTGGAACGGCCAGCATACGATCCAGAGTCACCTTGGCAGGGATTCTGACTTCTTCCGCAACCGTCACTCGCGGACCCATCGTCTGTAACGCCTTGAGAACGTCTTCAAGAGAAGTCAGTTTCATGTTGGGACAGACCAGCCGTGTGGTCGGCAGGATAAACTCCTTGTCAGGATTTTCCTTACGCAGGCGATAGAGAATACCCTCTTCGGTGCCGACGATGAATTGCTGGGCAGGGTTTTCCTGGGCGAAGGTGTACATACCACTGGTAGAGCAAATATGATCCGCCAGGGCGAGAACCTCGGGCGGACATTCCGGATGTGCCATGAAGAGGGCATCAGGATGGTAGGCCTGGGCTGCCTTGGCATCCTCAACGGTAAAGCGTTCGTGGGTCGGACAATAACCGTCCCAGAAATAACAGGTTTTGTCCACCTGATCAGCAATGTAGCGCCCCAGGTTGCGATCTGGAGCAAGGATCACTTCCGGTTCGGCAAGGGAAGCAACAACATTGACGGCGTTAGAGCTCGTGCAACAGATGTCACTCTCAGCCTTAACAGCAGCGCTCGAATTGACATAGGTCACCACCGGCACGCCGGGATACTGCTTTTTAAACTCACGCAAGCCTTCCGCGGTGATCATATCCGCCATCGGGCAACCAGCATCCAGACGAGGTAGCAGCACGATCTTCTCCGGAGCCAGGATAGCGGCACTTTCCGCCATGAAGTGCACACCGCAGAAAACGATCACCGGTTTGTCGGTGCGTGCGGCCTCCATCGACAGAGCGAGCGAGTCGCCGGTAATGTGCGCCAACTCCTGAATTTCATCGCGCTGATAGTTATGTGCCAGGATTAAAGCATCGCGTTCGTCTGCCAACCGAAGGATTTCACTGATGATTTCGTTCTCGTTCATGATACAACCGTTTCCTTGCCTGAAGATCGCCGTATGTTAGAGTAAAAACCTTGATATGTCAAATGCTTATACCCCACCATCACGTCTTGACAGAGCCTCTTTTTGCCGGTATTCTCAGCACACTTCACAGATTCTCAACCCTGAGGTGACCGCAAATGTTTGGTATCGGCTTTCCTGAACTGCTCATGATAATGGCACTCGCCCTGATCGTCCTCGGCCCGAAACGCCTGCCCGATCTAGCACGGGCTCTTGGTCGTGGACTTGCGGAGTTTAAAAAGGCCTCCGACGAGCTCAAGCAGACCTTCGCCGAAGAAGCTCGTAGTGATGAGTTCAAACGGCCACCAGGGGAAGCCGGCAAGCTCACACCACCAGGTGCCATCTTTGACACTTATCCGCCGGAAGCCAATCCTGTCGAAGCAGAACCAGTCACCGAAAACGCCTCTAGCAGTCATGAGGACAATATCACTCCAGAGCAAAAGATCAAGACTGAGGGCACTCCAGAGCAAAAGATCAAGACCGAGGGCACCCCGGATGAATAATGAACATATGCCGTTGACCACACATCTGGAAGAACTGCGGCGTAAACTGATTATTGCCGGGGTCTCCTGGCTGGTGGCCTTTCTGGCTTGTTATACCTATGCGGAACAACTCTTTGATCTGATTGCCGGTCCGGTTCGCCTGGCCTTGCCGGAAGGGACGTCGCTGGTCTTTATTACCGCGACGGAACCTTTCTTCACCTATCTGAAGATCGGTGCCTTAGCCGCCTTACTGGTCTCTATGCCGGTGATCTTCTGGCAGATCTGGTCCTTTATCGCTCCAGGGCTCTACAAGAACGAAAAGCGTTACGTTTTTCCTTTTGTCCTGGCCAGCACCTTCTGTTTTGCAGTCGGCGCATTTTTTGGTTACAGCTTCGTCTTCCCCATGGCTTTCAAAGTGCTGATTGAGTTCGGCACCGGCAGTGGTGATCTCAATGCCATGCTCTCCATGGGCTCCTATCTGTCACTCTCCAGTAAACTGCTGCTTGCCTTCGGTCTGGTCTTTGAACTGCCGGTAGTGATTTTCTTCCTGGCACGCCTGGGCATTGTTGATCACAAGATGCTCGCACGCAACCGCAAGTTTGCCCTGCTCTCTGCCTTCCTGATCGGCGCCATGCTCACCCCTCCGGATGTTTTTTCACAAACTGCTCTGGCCGTGCCTTTTGTGGTTCTTTACGAAATCGGTATTATCGTTGCCAGACTGTTTGGCAAGAAGCGCGCCCCTGACGAAGAGTAAAGAAGCTGGAAAGAAGAAAGCGGGCCCGAATATAAATCCAGGCCCGCTTCATCTCGCAAACAGTGGTTGTTTTTTATTTAGCAGCCTTCCTCAGTTCCGTATTAATCATCTTCTTGAACCCTTTGATACTGCGATCTTTAAGCTGTCTGCCGTTGATGTAAACAGCAGGCGTACCACGCACACCGGCCTTGCCGCCAAGCTGCATATCAGCAGCAACTTCCTGTTGCAGGGCGGGATCCGCCATGTCTTGATCAAAGCGCGCCATATCGAGACCGACACCCTCGGCTAACTGCCGAATCAAGGCATCGTTGAGCTTGTTGTAGTTGGCAAACAGCTGGTCGTGCAGCGGCCAGAATTTGCCCTGGTTGCGTGCGGCAATGCTGGCGATTGCCGCCGCTTTGGCAAACTTGTGCATGCTTAGAGGGAAATGCTTGTACACCATCTGAACCTGCTGCGGATAAGCGGCTAAAACCTTATCCAGAGTCGGCACCAGACGGGCACAGTAGGGACACTGAAAATCATCGAAAATGGTGATGGTGACGGGAGCGTTTTTCGTACCCTTCACCGCCGAATTGTTCACCGGCAACTGCTGTACGACGGAGATCTCGACAAATTGCAGCTCCTTGCCTTTGCTATTGCCGAGATAGAGTCTCTGACCATCCGGGGAAACTTCCAGACTGGTGACGCCAGGGCCGACATTGAAGCTTTCCTGTTTTTGACCATTCGCAGCAAAAATCTGCACGTCACCACCTTCTAGAAGTACAAACAAGCGACCGTCACTGACACTCTGCGCAATATCCACAGGGGCGGCCGGCAAAGGTTGACGTTTAACCAGATTCTGTTCCAGTTCCGCATAAGCCAGGCTGCTGGTTAAAACCAGTCCGAGCAGCAGAACCATAATACGACGTGCTCCTGTCATTATTCTTACCCTCTCATTTTCAGGTTTTGAAAGACACCACCCGGTTCTGTGGTGCAATCTTAATTTTGTGATGCAATCTTAAACGGCTACAATAGCTACTATAATGACCTGTCGGCCTGTTCCATGTCAATCTCGGCCAACATCTCGGCGGTACAAGCCTTGACATTAACTCTTTGCAACGGCATAACTTGAAACACCATGTCAATTCCAGCACTTGCCATAAAGAACCTATCCAAAGAGTACGACGGCTCACTGGCTGTCAACGATATCTCTTTTACGATTGAACCGGGAGAAATCTTCGGCCTGCTCGGTCCCAATGGTGCCGGTAAGAGCACGGCGATCAATATGATCGGCGGCGTCTCTCGCATCGGCAGCGGTACCATCGAAGTTTTCGGCTTCGACAATCAGAGTGACTCTCGCACCACCCGACGCATGGTCGGCGTCATGCATCAGGAAATCGTCATCGATAACTTCTTCACGATTGACCAGGCCTTACGTTTTCACGCCGGCTACTACGGGGTTCGTGATGATTCAGCCTGGCGACAACGCTTGATAGACCGACTTGGTTTGAAACCGCATCTGCACAAGGTCATGATCAAATTATCCGGTGGCATGAAGCGCCGTTTCATGATTGCCAAGGCGTTGATTCACAAGCCGCAACTTTTGATTCTCGATGAACCGACAGCCGGTGTTGATGTGGAACTGCGTCACACTCTCTGGGATTTTGTTCGTGAGATCAACCAGCAGGGGACCACCATCCTGCTTACGACCCATTACCTGGAAGAAGCCGAACAGATGTGTGACCGCATCGCCATCATGAACCACGGCAAGCTGATTGCTCTCGAAGCAACAGCAACGTTGCTGAAAGAACTTGGCACCCGGAGTATTCTGGTTCACCTGCAAACCCCCATTAAGCAGTTGCCTGAAGATCTCTGCTGCCAGGACGCGGTGCTTGATGACGCTGGCACCACCCTGCAACTGACAAT
The DNA here is from genome assembly GCA_030640215.1 of Desulfuromonadales bacterium. Taxonomy (GTDB): domain Bacteria; phylum Desulfobacterota; class Desulfuromonadia; order Desulfuromonadales; family BM103; genus M0040. The sequence continues at coordinate 17,674 of DAOWJU010000103.1, read as the reverse complement.
GTCAGCCAACCAACCGACTGGCGACCTGCTCAGGCACCTCTGTGACGCCGGACTGCCGATCGCTGACATTGAAACCAGAAAAGCCGGCCTCGAAGAGATCTTTCTGCAGATGACCAAGGCTGGCAAGGTGGAGACATGAATCAGCACCAAGAGCCCCCATTTACCAGCTGGTTGCCCTTCTATACGCTGCTGCAGAAGGAAGTTCGCCGCTTTTTAAGGGTCGCATCACAAACTCTTGTGACGCCAGTGATTACCGCTTCTCTTTACCTCTTTATTTTTGGAGCCACTCTCGGCGAGCGCATCAGCGTCCTCGAAGGTTTCAGCTACGCCCAGTTTGTGATCCCGGGTTTGATCCTGATGGGAGTCATCAACAACTCCTTTGCCAATGTCGCCTCATCACTCTTCATGTCGCGCTATCTCGGCAATATTGTCGATCTGCTGGTCACCCCGGTGACTCCGTCCCAGTTCATTATGGCCTACACCCTGGCCGCCATGTTGCGCGGCCTGGCAGTCGGCATGGTGGTCTGGCTGATTTCCTGTCTCTTTGCCACACTGCCCTGGGCGCATCCACTGGCCGCACTTGGTATGGCCTGCCTGGCCAGCTTCCTTTTCGCCCAATTCGGGATTATCGCTGCTATTCACGCTGACAATTTTGATGCACTATCGATGTATACCAACTTTATCATTCTGCCGTTGATCTACCTTGGTGGAGTTTTCTATCCGATCTCCATCCTGCCGCCACTCTGGGCCAAACTGTCGCACCTCAACCCGCTCTTCTACCTGATCGATGGCTTCCGCTATGCATTGCTCGGGGTTGGCGACCTCCCATTTATCGTCTCTTTCACGGTTGTCACCGTAATGGCTTTGATCCTTTTCCTCTGGGCCGCCACTCTGATTACGCGCAGTCATCGCTTGCGCACTTAAAGCAGTGGTGTCACCTGCCTTTTTGGCTACAAAACAAACAAGGCCCGTCCAACTGGACGGGCCTTGTACCATTCACTAGCATGAACCTGCTCTATTCCATTACGTCGCAACCGACTTCAACTTGGAGACATCCTTGCCTGCAGCACCTTCTGCCTGATTCATGCTCTGGATCAGCACATCGGCACCGATGGTTGCCGCATGCCGTACCAGGTTGTCGGCCCGATTGCCATCATGGTCCTTAAACGCCTGAATCATATCGTGATGATCTTCTATTGAAACAACCATCCGGCCAGGCTGGGAAAGCGATGCCAGGCGCAGGCGCTTGAACTTCATGACCAGCTGATTGATCATTTCGGAGAGCTTGTCGTTGCCGGCGGCCTTGATGAAAACCTCGTGAAATTCATTGTGAACACGGAAGAAGGTCTTCACGTCGCCTTCTTCGGCAATCTTGTGCAGGCGTGTATTGATCGATTCAAGACGCTCTATCTCTTTCTCGGTCAATTTTTCCGCAGCAATCCTTGCGGCAAAACCTTCGAGAATGATCTTGATCGCATAAAATTCCTCAATATCCCGCTCAGACAATGAAGCGACAACAGCGCCCTTGCGCGGTACCACTTCCAGATAACCTTCCGACTCCAGTTGCCGGAAAGCCTCCCGGATCGGCGTTCTGCTGATACCGAATCGTTCCGCCAGATCCGGTTCCGAGACACGTTCACCAGGTTTCAAAGAACCTTTCAGGATAGCGTCCCTGATCGTTTCGAGGATTTTCTCACGTAAGGTTTGATGTCTTTCAATTTGTTTTCTGCGCACAACGAAACTCCGTTTTATAGGCTTCACTAAATTGTATACAGTATACAATGAAAGTCAAGACTTTTTAATCGTAAAGCCAGGCTAAACCACTTAACTGCTTGCCTTTTAAGCAATCCCTGACTATCATCGCTTTAGTTCTATAAAAGGATATTTCATGGATCCCGTTCGCCATCTACGTATTTCTGTTGCCTCGCTGGTTTTAATCATTACCATCGGCACCATTGGCTATAGCATGATTGAGGGCTGGCAAGCGTTCGACGCTCTCTACATGACTGTCATCACTTTGGCCACGGTTGGCTTTAAGGAAGTACAACCTCTGTCCCCGGAAGGTAAATTATTCACGATTGTCCTGATTATCAGCGGTACCGGCATGATTGCCTATACCCTCAGCTGTTTGCTCCAGTTCACGATGGAAGGTCAGCTGCGCACAATCCTTGGGAGAAAGAAATTGGAAAGTCGCATCAGCAAACTCAAAGATCATTACATCATCTGTGGTTTTGGACGTATCGGCCATCGGATCTGTCGCGAACTTCACGCGAAACCGATACCTTTCGTGGTTGTTGAGAAAGACCCTCACCATCTTGATCGCCTTAACCGGGAAGGTTTTATCTATGTTGAAGGCGATGCGACGGATGATGAAGTTCTGCTGGCGGCAGGGGTTGCTCATGCCAAGGGGCTGATTACGGCTGTAACTTCCGACACTGATAACGTTTACATCACTCTGACCGCTCGCGGTCTCAATCCCAATCTTTTTATCCTGGCCAGAGCCGGTGAAGAGGGCTCCGAAAAAAAGCTGATGCGGGCTGGTGCCAGCAAGGTCATTTCTCCCTATACCATAGGCGCCAATCGTATGGCTCAGGCGATCCTGCGTCCATCGGTGGTTGATTTCATTGAAATCGCTACGGCAAGTGAGAACCTTGATCTGCAAATCGAGGAGATCACTATCTCCGCCAATTCTGCGTTGGCTGGCAAGACGCTTATTGATTCAGGTATCAAACAGAACATGGGAATTATTATCGTCGGTATCAAGCAGGTTGACGGCCACATGCTTTTCAATCCATCCCCCAACAAGGTCATCGAGGCCAACTCAATCCTGATTACACTTGGTGAGCAACCAGCAATCAGCCAGCTGGAAAAACTCGCCGCAGGACATCAGCAGTGAAACTGATTCGCTTGGGAGGGCACATCCCGTGGGCACAGATTAATGACTATCTGGAGCGAGTCCTTGACCTCGGCCTGGCCCCGGAAATTGCCATCAAGGGGCCCGAATTCGACACTCTGGACCAAGAGCTACTGGACCATGTTGCACAAAAACTGGCAACAGCCCAAGTCAGACCAACACTGCACGCACCCTTTTTCGATCTCAACCCTGGAGCACTCGACCCCCTGATCCGCCAGGTGACTTATCAACGCCTTAGTCAGGCTTTGTCTGCTGCAGCTCATCTCAATGCCCACCTGATGGTAATTCATCCAGGTTTTGATAAATGGCGCTACCCGAACCTCGACCAGGCCTGGCTGGCTCTGGCCAAGGAATTCTTTCCACCGCTTTTAGAACAAGCGGCAGCTTGTGATTGTCGTCTGGCAATTGAAAACATCTATGAGGAAACACCGGCTACGCTGGTGCAGCTGGTGGCAGGAATTGACTCGCAATGGTTCGGCCATTGCTTTGATATTGGTCACTGGCAACTCTTTGGTAAACAACCGATGGCAGAGTGGCTGGAGACGATCAGTCCCGCTCTTTTTCATCTGCACCTGCACGATAACCACGGACGTGCTGATGAGCACCTGCCGGTTGGTGACGGCACGATTGATTTCACCCCGCTACAATACAAACTACGCAAGCTCTCGACTCTACCCAGCATAACTCTTGAGGCACACAGTGAAGAGCACTTGAAGCGTTCTTTACATCAAGTAGAAGAGTTACTCCGTTAACTAGTTTTCGATTTGGAAGCGAGCAATTTTTCGCAAGGTCAAGGAAATCAAGCATTTGAGCGGAGGCGTAGCACTTTACGCCGCACAATCAAATGTGCAGATTGACGCAGAGATTGCGGAAAAGGGCCGTTTCCGGACGAAAACCAACTAAAAAAGGGCGACTCATATGAGCCGCCCTTTAGATTTTTCTCTATTTAACAATGAGATTATTCTCTATTTAGCGCGAATCAGTGGAGCGTCTTGCCCGCCACTTGGACACGAATCAGGGCACGCTCGAGAGCAGCTTCCATAATCTTGAAGTTCTTGTCTTCGCTGGTGAGTTTGGTAAGGGCCTCTTCAGCACGAACAAGGGCTGCTTTGGCCCGTTCCACGTCGATCTGGTCAGCTGGTTCGGCGGTCTCAACTAGCACAGTGATGACGTTGTCTTCAACTTCCACATAACCCCAGTTCACAGCAACGTGAAACGTCTCGTTACCCTGCTTATAGGTCAGTTCACCGACCTTAAGTGTGGTCAGCAATGAACTATGGTCGGGAAGCACACCGAACTCGCCGACTGTGCCAGGAGCGGTCACTTCATCAACCTCTACTGACAACACACGTTTATACGGTGTAACCATTTCCAATTTAAGCTTTTCTGCCATGCCTGTTTATTCCTTTATGCCGGAATTATCTGATTAAGCAGCCAGTTGCTTGGCTTTTTCCAGAGCTTCTTCAATCGTGCCAACCAGATAGAAAGCCTGCTCCGGGATATCATCGTACTTGCCGTCAACCAGATCACGGAAACCTTTGATGGTGTCCTTGAGTTCCACGTACTTGCCTGGGGCACCGGTAAAGGTTTCGGCAACGAAGAACGGCTGAGAGAGAAATTTCTGAATCTTACGAGCACGAGAAACGGTCAACCTGTCATCTTCAGAGAGCTCATCCATACCGAGAATCGCGATGATGTCCTGCAGGTCTTTATAGCGCTGCAGTATGTACTGAACGTCACGGGCACACTTGTAATGCTCATCACCAATAACCTGTGGATCGAGGATCCGGCTGGTGGAATCGAGCGGGTCAACCGCAGGGTAGATACCAAGCTCGGCAATCTGACGGGAAAGAACCGTGGTTGCGTCGAGGTGGGCAAAAGCGGTCGCAGGCGCGGGGTCAGTCAAGTCGTCGGCAGGCACGTAGATGGCCTGAACCGAAGTGATCGAACCTTTACTTGTTGTGGTAATACGTTCCTGCAGCTCACCCATCTCGGTAGCCAGGGTCGGCTGATAACCAACCGCGGAAGGGATACGGCCGAGTAGCGCCGAGACCTCAGAACCTGCCTGAGTAAAGCGGAAGATATTATCAATAAAGAGCAGGACGTCCTGACCTTCTTCGTCACGGAAGTATTCTGCAACCGTCAGAGCGGAAAGAGCAACCCGGGCACGCGCCCCTGGAGGCTCATTCATCTGGCCGTAGACCAGAGCAGCTTTGTCGAGAACGCCGGAGTCCTTCATTTCGTGCCAGAGGTCGTTACCCTCACGGGTACGCTCACCAACACCGGCGAAAACCGAGTAACCACCGTGCTGCTTGGCAATATTATTGATCAGTTCCATGATCAGAACCGTCTTGCCAACGCCAGCGCCGCCAAACAGGCCGATTTTACCGCCACGAGCATAGGGAGCGAGCAAGTCAACGACCTTGATGCCGGTTTCGAAAGCTTCAACCTTGGTCGACTGCTCAATAAATTCCGGAGCAGGACGATGGATGCCCCACTCTAGTTCGGAACCAATCGGGCCAGCATGGTCAATCGCTTCGCCGACCACGTTCATGATTCGACCAAGAGTCTTGGGACCAACTGGCACAACGATCTGCTTGCCAGTATCGAGAGCATCCTGGCCACGGGTCAGACCGTCGGTAGCGTCCATAGCAATCGTTCGTACTGTATTTTCACCCAGATGCTGGGCGACTTCGAGAACCAGGTTCCACTCCCGCTCATCAACTGACGGGTTGGTCACCTTAAGTGCGTGATAGATCTCGGGGAGCTTGCCGGCTTCAAATTCAACGTCGACAACCGGGCCGATGACCTGTGTGATGCGTCCTTTATTCATGATGAACCGTTCCTCCATTCTGCCCACGCGGCTTGCGGGTGGGGTGTTCTTATATAATTCGTCGGAAACTTAAGATTTAAGCGACTCAGAGCCGGAGATGATCTCCAGTAGTTCCTTGGTAATAGCAGCCTGACGTGCGCGATTGTACTGCAGAGTCAGCTTGCCGATCATTTCTGAAGCATTTTTGCTGGCACTATCCATCGCAGTCATCCGGGCGCCGTGCTCCGAGGCTGCTGATTCGAGCAACGAGCGAAAGATTTGCACCTCAATATGTTTTGGCAGAATTTCCTCTAAAACCTCATTGGCATTCGGCTCATAGATGTAATCGGAAACCTGCACACCTTCTTCCACGACCTTTGGCACAATCGGTAACAACTGAGTGACTGTCTGTATCTGGGTCATAGCACTCTGGAACGCGTTGTAAACCAGGAAAACTGAGTCGTAATCACCATTGCGGTAGAGGTCGATAACTTCCTGACCAAGCAGTGCTCCGGTTGGGTAGCTCACTTGACCAGTACCAACCAGGTTTTCATGAACCTTGGCGATCTCCATACCAGAGCGTCGCTTAAGATAATCATTACCCTTGCGGCCAACGATTAACAGCTCGTAGCTCTCAAAACCTTCTGCTTTTTCACGGATAAATCGTTCAGCAGTCTTAGAGATATTGGCATTGAAGCCACCACAGAGACCACGATCACCAGTGATCAGCACAATCAGAGCCTTGCCCTTGCCACGTTCAGCCAGCAGGGGATGGCTATCGGCGTCTTCACGCAAAGCCAGACTGGAGAGTACGTCAGCCATCTTGTCCGCATAGGGACGGGCTGCAACAACAGCTTCCTGGGCACGCCGCAGCTTGGCCGCCGAAACCATCTTCATGGCCTTGGTGATCTGCTGGGTGTTCTTGACCGTGCCTATTCTTTTTTTAATGTCTTTTAGACTTGCCATCTATTTATTACCCGGTCGTTGCGTGATTAAGCGACAAACTGGCCCTTGAATTCATCGAGAGCGGCCTTGATCTTGCCTTCCAGCTCGTCATCGATGGCTTTCTTTTCTGCTAGCGTAGAGAGCAAGTCAGCGTAGCTGCTTTCCATGAAGGAGATCATTTCAGTCTCGTAACGCTGAACATCTGTCGTCGCATAATCATCGACATAGCCATGGTTAACAGCAAAGATCGCCACAACCTGCTTCTCAACCGGCAAAGGCACATACTGACCTTGTTTGAGGATCTCAACCAGGCGAGCACCACGATTCAGCTGACGCTGGGTCGCGGCATCAAGGTCGGAGCCAAACTGGGCAAAGGCTGCCATCTCACGATAGGAGGCCAGAGCCAGACGCAAAGTACCTGCAACCTGCTTCATCGCCTTGACCTGAGCGGAACCACCAACCCGGGAAACCGAGAGACCAACGTTGATCGCCGGACGCACACCCGAGAAGAAAAGGTCGGTTTCGAGGAAGATCTGACCATCAGTGATCGAGATAACGTTGGTCGGGATATATGCCGAGACGTCACCCGCCTGGGTCTCGATGATCGGCAGAGCGGTCAGAGAACCAGCACCTTCCTCATCGTTGAGCTTGCAAGCACGTTCGAGCAAACGACTATGGACATAAAAAACGTCGCCAGGGTAGGCTTCACGGCCCGGTGGACGACGCAGCAACAAAGAGAGCTGACGATAAGCAACAGCCTGCTTGGAGAGGTCATCATAAATGATCAGGGCGTGCTTACCGTTGTCACGGAAGAACTCACCCATGGTAACACCTGTGTATGGGGAGATGAACTGCATCGGTGCGGGTTCGGAAGCTGAAGCGGAAACGACAATGGTGTAATCCATGGCGCCAGACTTCTTGAGCTTATCGACCACCTGTGCCACCGTCGACCGCTTCTGGCCGATGGCGACATAGATGCAGATCATGTTCTGACCTTTTTGGTTGATGATGGCGTCGATTGCAACTGCTGTTTTGCCAGTCTGACGGTCACCAATAATCAGCTCGCGCTGGCCACGACCAATCGGAACCATCGCGTCGATCGCTTTGAGACCGGTCTGCATCGGCTCATGAACCGACTTACGTTCAACAATGCCCGGAGCTTTGATTTCGACCTGGCTGTAAGTGTCGGTTTCAATCGGACCCTGACCATCGATCGGTACGCCGATACCATTAACAACACGGCCAATCAGCCCTTCGCCAACCGGAACCTGCACAATGCGCTCGGTCCGTTTGACTGTGTCGCCTTCTTTGATGTGCTCAGAATCACCGAGTATCGCGGCGCCAACGTTGTCTTCCTCGAGATTGAGGACCATGCCCATGGTGTTACCTGGAAACTCCAGCAATTCACCAGCCATTGCCTTGTCCAGTCCATGGATACGGGCGATACCGTCACCAACGGAAATGATGGTTCCAGTTTCGCTGACTTCGACTTCACGTCCAAAGTCTTCGATCTGTTTCTTGATAATTGCGCTGATTTCTTCTGCTCTGATTTGCATTATTACGACCTCATCACCCTAGTTATGAAGGATTCTTCAAGGATTCTTCGATGCGTTTAAGTTGTGTTTTGACGCTGCCATCAAAGAGACGACCGCCAATTTCCGCTTGCAAGCCACCGATCAGATCGGGATTGACTTCAACAGTAATAGCGACCTGCTTGCCGGTCTGTTTCTCAAGACTGGTAGCAATCGCCTGCTGCTGAACATCATCCAACTCTGTGGCAGCTGTAATTTTAGCGCTCAGGATACCGGACAGTTCGTCCGCCTGGCGTCGATAATTCTCTTCTATCTGACTCAGGAAACAGAGCCGCCCTTTGCTCAGGAGCAGGCCAAGAAACTTGCCCATTCCTTCCGACAACTCAAGCAGCTTGCAGAGATCAGCCAGCATGGCTTCCTTCTTTTCCAAGACCAGAGTAGGGCTGTCGAGCAACTGACGTAACAGCTCTTCCTGAGACAGAACTTCCTTAACCTTGGCCAACTCGTCGCCGTAGGCATCTACAGCCTTTTGTTCCACGCCGAGTTCAACCAACGCCTTGGCATACCGTCTGGTAAGGGCACTGACGCTCAATGGAGTTCTCCCACTTTCTGCATATATTCATCGACCAGACGCTTCTGGTCATCAGCAGAAACCTGCTTTTTAAGCATGTCTTCTGCAAGTTCCACAGCCAGGTTGGCTGCTTCCTCACGCAATTCGATGCGTGCTTTGGCAACCACACTGGAAGCCTTATTGTCGGCCTCCTGTTCTATCTTCGCTGCCAGATCATTGGCGGCAGCCATGATTTTTTCGCGTTCCAGCTCACCTTCACGACGGATTGAATCAGTAATAACCACAATCTCTTCGGTTGCCTTGGCCAGCTTTTCACTGTATTCGCGATGCTTGGCCTCGGCCGCCTCTTTAGCTGCCTGGGCATCAGCAAGAGTCTTTTCAATCTCTTCGCTACGAGCCTTGAGTCCTTTACGGATCGGCTTGGTCACGAAATAGGCGAGCATACCAACCATCAAAGCAAAACTAAAACAACGATAGAGGAAGTCTTTGAGAATAACCCCACTGTCAGCATGACCACCGCCACCGGAAGCTAGCGCAACCGCAGGCACCAACACCAGACCGGCCATCAGCAGAGTCTTAAGGAGAATCGATTTAAAGTTCGTTTGATCTTGCGTCATCAGACCGCCCTCCCGAGAACCTTGCCAGCAATACTTTTGGCTAACGCCTCGGTTTCATAGCGCAGAGCCTGGCGGGCCGTAGAGGCCTCTTCCTGAATCTGCTCCTTAATGGTCTGCAACTTCTCAGCAGACTTCTTGTTGGCGCCACCAAGGATGCGGGCCTCTTCGTCCTGAGCCGTCTTGCGCAACGCTGTGCGCTCTTGTCCGCCCTGCAGACGAGCTTCCTGAAGCTGGGCTTCGTAGCGAGCAATTTGTGCCTGCACCTGCTCGTCGAGATCCTGCACCTTCGCCTTGGAACCTTGTATAGTGTCCCTGCGAGCCTGCAATGCAGCGCGCAACGGCTTGAAAAGCAGCGCATTAAGCGCTGCCATCAGAATCATAAAATTGACAAACTGCAGGAGCAGTGTCCAATTAAGCTCGATCACTGTCTTACCTCATTAGTAAGTGCGTGCCGTAATGGCACATCAGGTATACTGTATACGGCCCATAACGGGTTTAGACGCTTCAACCATGGGAAAAAGCAGGAGAGAACTACCATAGCAACTCGGCCATGTCAAGGCTCTTTTAACAAAAACCAAAGCCTCATTAGAACCGCCAAAGCTACTGGTTAGGCTCTCGAAGCGACTACTTTTTAATACCACCCTCAACAGGCTTGCCAGCAGAGGCATTTTCGCCAATATTCATGGTGATGGTGCCATTCAGCGTAACACCATCTTCAACCGAGAGAGCCGGTGTCTCAATTGTGCCATCAACGTGAGCCGGAGCCCGTAGCTCAACCCGTGTTTTGGCTTTGACGTTGCCCTTGAATTTACCACTCAAAATCAAAGTGCCAACCTGTACGTCTGCTTGAATGTCGGCACTTTCACCAACAATCAGGGTGTCGTGGGAGGTTACCTCGCCACGAAAAGCACCGTCCAGGCGAACGATTTCGTTAAAAACCAGCTTGCCTTCAAACTGACTGCCGGGGCCGAGAAAAGCCTTGATCTCACTCTTTTCAATTGGGGTCTCTTTACGCATGGGGACTTTTTCCTTCTTGTTAAACATGTGTTTGGTTCCTGAGATTTATAGTTAACGTACTGAAATTAATAAACTTTACCGGTTTCCTTCAAAAATATCCAGCAACCGCTCGAACTCTTCCGTGGAGTAATAGCTGATCTCGATCTTGCCGCCTTTGCCACCACGAGCTTGAGTCTGAATATTGACCTTGGTGCCAAGGCAACGCTGCAAGCGGGCTGCCAGGTCTGCCAGCTCCGGATCAAGCTGAGCTTTCCGCGGCGCGACCTTAGCTTGACCACCTTTAAGCTTCTTGACCAGGGCTTCGGTCTGGCGAACAGAATACTGCTTCTTGACAATCTGGTCGCGGACCTCCTTGATGCGTGCCGCGCTTTCCAGCGCCAACAGAGCGCGGGCATGGCCCATGGTAAGCTGACCGGTGACCACGTCCTGCTGAATCGTTGCCGGCAGGCGCAGAAGACGTAAAGCATTGGCGACCGTCGGTCGTTCACGACCGACCCGCTTGGCCACTTCTTCCTGAGACAGCTCAAAGGTGCTCATCAGGTAACGATAGGCTTCGGCTTCCTCGATTGGATTCAGGTCTTCACGCTGAATATTCTCAATCAGAGCCATTTCCAGAGCCCAGTCTTCAGAGACATCCTGAATAACAACCGGGATCTCCTTGAGGCCAGCCTTTTGCGCGGCCCGCCAGCGCCGTTCACCGGCAATGATCTGATAATGATCACCGGTGTGGCGAACAACCAGAGGCTGGATCACGCCTTTTTCGCGAATCGATGCAACCAACTCTGCCATCTTGGCGTCATTAAAGGTTTTACGCGGCTGCTGCCGATGCGGCTTGAGTTCTTCGACCGGACAGACGAAATACTTGTGACGGCCATCCTGGGAAGCTGAGGTCAGAAGGGCACCGATACCCTTACCTAGTGCGGGACGTTTGCTCATTCTGCTTGCTGCTCCATGCGGATGATTTCACGCGCCAAATCCAGATAAGCCGTGGCTCCACGCGAAGAAATATCGTAGAGTAAGGCGGGCAGACCATGGCTGGGCGCTTCAGAAAGGCGCACATTGCGCGGGATCATCGTTTCAAAAACCTGGGTGGAGAAATGTTTGCGAATCTCGTCGCTGACCTGGTGAGACAGGTTGTTACGGGCATCAAACATGGTCAACAAAATGCCATGAATAACCAAGCCCGGATTCAGCTCCCGCTGGATCAGACGAACGGTGTTGATCAACTGACTCAAGCCCTCCATGGCATAATACTCACATTGCAGGGGAATCAGTACACTGTCGGCAGCCGTCAAGGCATTAATAGTCAACAGGCCAAGCGAGGGGGGACAGTCGATCAGAATATAATCGTACTCGTCACCAACTTCAGAGAGCGCTGTTTTTAACTTGTTTTCGCGGGCCAGAGCCGAGATCAGCTCTACTTCGGCGCCAATCAGGTCGGGATTGGAAGGTAAGAGATGGAGAGGGTCGAGATTCGTCGTTTGGCGTACCTCGCTAACCGGAACCGCACCAAGCAACGCATGGTAGATCGTCTGCTCCATGCGATTAGGATCAATACCAACGCCACTGGTCGCGTTGGCTTGAGGGTCTAAATCGACCAACAGGGTGCGTTTTTCAGCAACAGCCAAAGACGCAGCGAGATTGACTGCGGTCGTGGTCTTGCCAACGCCGCCTTTTTGGTTGGCGATCGCGATTACCTGGGCCATGCCCTGAGTTCTCCTTGAGGTGATGTTTTTCGAGTCGCTCAGATTAACATAAGCACTTGGATCTGCAAAGGGAATTTGCCTGACAACAACAAACCACCAGATATTGACATAGCCCTGACAGAAACCACTATATCTGGTGGAAAACCGACCTAACGGCTCAACTCAATCAGGCAACGCTCGGCACTGGAAAGGGGTAATTTTAATCGATGTAAAGCAACCGACCAACCAGCCTCCCGCAAAGCCTCTTGCTGCTCAGAAAACTCACGGCACCCCTCTGGACCTTTCATTGCCAGCAAACGACCATCGGGAGTCAGAAACGGCTCCGCCAAAGCAATCAGTTTTGGCAAAGAGCAAAGCGCACGGGCAGTGACCAGATCAAAACTTGCGTGGTCTTCCGTCAAAGTCTCGACGCGTGCATGAATCGCCTTAAAACCCTGCAAGCCAAGCCGTCTAACGACATGACGCTGGAAGTCTATCTTTTTTCCCACCGCATCGACAGAAACAACTTCGATCTCCGGGCAGACGATTTTCAGTGGCAGAGCGGGGAATCCGGCCCCAGATCCAATATCAAGCAGTCGGCTTGATTGGCGGGCAAAGGGCAATAACGTCAAGGAATCAACCAGGTGCTTTTCTATCACCTCATCACGACCAGTGATTGCAGTCAGGTTGCGACGAGGATTCCAGCGCAAAAGCTCATCAATCAGACCCTCCAGAAGCGCAACGGCCTCCGAGCCGACCTGAAGATCAAGTCTATGCAAGAGTTCAGACAACACTTTACAACCCCCTCCCTAACGTCGCAGAAGAACTGCCAGAATAGCAATGGCCGCAGGGGTGACACCTGGAATTCGCCCAGCCTGACCAAGAGTACGCGGTGCCACAAGCTTGAGCTTTTCATTGACTTCAGCAGAGAGCCCATTTATAGCTTCATAATCAAAACCCTCTGGAATAACGAGGTTTTCCAAGCGTAGAAAGCGTTCAACCTGTTCTTTCTGTCGGCAGATATAGCCAGCATACTTGACTTCCGTTTCCAGTTCGCTACGCACCTCTTCAGAGAGAGCAGCTAACTCTTCATCGAGAAAGCCAAGATCATCAATGGTAATCTCTGGCCTGCGCAGTAACTCTTCAAGAGAAGCACCATTTTTTAAATCCTGCAAACCAAGACGTGTCAGAGCTTCCTGATTTCCTGGAGAGATGCGCACCTGCTTTAAGCGTTCATGGCCGCGATTTAGAGCGACAAGTTTCTCTGAGAAGCGCTGCCAGCGCTGATCTGTCAACAAACCCACCTCTCTACCGATAGCACTGAGCCGCTGATCGGCATTATCCTCACGCAGCAACAGACGATACTCTGCCCGCGAGGTAAACATCCGGTAAGGCTCTTTGGCTCCCAGGTTAACCAGGTCATCTATCAAGACACCGATATAGCCCTGGTCGCGGCCAATCACTACCGGTTCTCGTCCCTTAACCTTCTGAACCGCATTTATTCCTGCAAGCAACCCTTGAGCGGCAGCCTCCTCGTAACCAGAGGTTCCGTTAATTTGACCAGCATGGTAGAGACCGCCTAACCGCTTGGTTTCAAGGGTTGGGTGCAACTGAATCGGATCGACATAATCGTATTCAATCGCATAACCAGGCCGAGTGATCTCGACCTTCTCAAGCCCCTTCATGGTTCTCAAGTAAGCTAACTGTACATCTACAGGCAAGGAGGTGGAGACACCGTTGGGGTAAACCTCACCACTGGTAAGGCCTTCTGGCTCCAGGAAGATCTGATGTTGCTCCTTTTCAGGAAAACGCACCACCTTATCCTCGATAGACGGACAATAACGCGGGCCAACACCCTCAATAACACCAGAATAAAGCGGTGATCGATCCAGACCACCACGGATCACCTCATGGGTGCGCTCATTTGTATAAGTGATATGACAAGGAACCTGCGGACGATCAATACTCACCGTATCGGCAGAGAACGGCTTGGGACTGGGGTCACCGGGCTGTTCTTCTAATTCTGAAAAATCAATTGTTGCAGCAGAGAGGCGTGGCGGTGTGCCGGTTTTCAAACGCCCGACAGAAAAACCAAGAGAACGAAGATGGTCCGAAAGGCCCTCAGAAGGCAGTTCTCCAGCCCGACCACCAGGGTAATGAACCAGGCCGACATGGATTAAACCACACATAAAGGTACCGGTTGTCAAAACAACCGTTGACGACAAAAAGAGCAGCCCATCACGGGTTTCGACGCCGGTGACCCGCTCACCTTCAACAAGCAAGCGAAGGACCTGACCCTGCTTGAGATCAACCCCCGCCTGACCTTCAACCACCTGCTTCATGCGGGTGCGATAGAGATCGCGGTCCGCCTGAGCCCGAGACGCTCTTACCGCAGGGCCCTTTTTGGTATTCAGAACACGGAACTGAATACCGGTCGCATCAATATTCCGCGCCATCTCTCCACCAAGCGCATCGATCTCACGTACCAGATGCCCCTTAGCCAAACCACCGATCGCCGGGTTACACGACATTTGCGCAACAGTATCGAGATTCAGGGTCAGAAGCAAGGCACTGCAACCCATACGAGCAGCAGCCAGCGCGGCCTCGCAACCAGCGTGACCAGCACCAACCACAATCACATCGTACTTTTCAGCCATAACTGACCCCTTCATAAGAACAAACCCAACCATGTTTCACGTGGAACAACCTTCCACATAAGCAGACAACGTTTCACGTGGAACATCCTTACTTACCAATACAGAACTGACTGAAGATCTGGTCAAGAATTTCATCTGGTGTGGTTTCACCGGTGATCTGGCCAAGAGCAGACAAGGCCTCACGCAACTCCATAGCCAAACACTCAAGCGGCGCAAGGGCGTCAACAGAGACCAGCAGCTCGTCCAAGGCAGAAATAGCTCGCAAAAGAGCATCCCGGTGTCGACGTTCTGTGATCACAACACCCTCACCGGCCGAGAGAGTCTCGTTGCAGGTAAACTGATCAACGATAACTTCGCGTAACTCATCTAGACCGAAACCATGCTTGGCTGAGATGAAAACGCGTCGCTCAAAACCAGACAATAGTTTTATATCACATACTTGCGCCTGATCGCTCTTATTAACAACCAGCACAGTCTTGTCTGACTGACACAGTTCCAACGCCAGGAAGTCTTCATCGCCCAAAGGGCAACTACCATCGACGACCATCAATACCAGATCAGCAGACAAAGCCTTTTCCCGCGCACGACGAACACCCTCTTGTTCGACCAGATCAACGGTTTCTCTAACACCGGCAGCATCAACCAGGCGAATCGGGAAACCACCCAACACCAACTGTTCCTCCAGAGTGTCTCGAGTGGTCCCGGCAACCTCGGTAACAATCGACCGTGACTCGCCTAACATCGCGTTCATTAAGGAACTTTTGCCAACATTAGGACGGCCGAGAATCAATACACTGATTCCCTCACGCAAAGCACGCCCAACATCAAAACTGCTTGCCAGAGTAGACATCTGCAGAGAGAGTTCACGTACCGGAGCGAGCAAACCAGGCAGGTCCAGGGTGCCAACCTCATCATCAGGAAAGTCGATGTGGGCCTCAAGTAAAGCGAGAGCAGCCTTAAGTTGTTGGGAAAAGAGATAAACTTGCCGAGAAAGGTGACCATCAAGCTGGTCCAGAGCAACCCGGCTGGCACGTTCAGAGCGAGCCTTAATCAGATCCACAACCGCCTCAGCCTGAGCAAGGTCCATACGACCATTCAAAAAAGCACGTTGAGTAAACTCACCCGATGCAGCCATCGTGGCGCCTGCAGCCAAAAAAAGGTCCAGGACACTGCGCTGGATCTGAATTCCACCATGACAATGCACCTCGACCACGTCCTCACCAGTATAGGATCGAGGCGCTCGCATGACCACGGCGAGTACTTCGTCAACACATACACGCTCTTGATTCAACAGGTGGCCGTGATAGAGGTGATGCGACTTCATTGCGGCGGCTGAGGTTTTTCCCTTAAAAACAATCTCAAGAAAATCGACGGCACGAGGACCGGAGAGACGGACAATACCAACCCCGCCCTCGCCAGGCGGTGTGGCTGGAGCAACGATAGTCTCAAACGATAACATCAGCTAACCCCGCGTTTGCAGAATGATGATCTTGCGGCCACCTTCGTGATTCTTCGAACGAGACTCCAGGTCCGACTCCTGGTTGAAGAGTTCGTGTAAAATGCGGCGCTCACTGAGAACAAGGGGAGGGGTAGAGGCAGGCTTGCCGGACTTACGTACCTTCTGAGACAAATTACGAGCCAGGCGATTCAGAAAATCACGGCGGCGACCACGGTAGCCGTCCACATCAAGAAAAATGGGCGTACGATCTGTAGTCAGGCGATCCGTCATAGTGCCAACCAAGCTTTGCAATGCGTCCAAAGTCTGGCCGTGACGACCAATCAGAAAACTTGGATCCTGCGCTGTCAAGAGAAGCTCTATTTGGTTACTAGAGGAAACCAGATCAAGGCTGGCATCCAGGTCACTTAAACTTAACAATTGATTAGTAAGTTGACGGGCAATAACCCCGCGATCATGTAGCTTGACAATAACCCGCGCCTGGCGCCTACCAAAGATTCCAAGCAGGCCCGTTGAATGCACCTGCAAAACTTCGATGTCTGCCTCAGCTCGCGTGCAATTCAGTTGAGCAAGGGCTTGTTCGACGGCAGCATCCAAACTCTTTGCGGTAACTTCAACATGCAGGGACTGTTGATTCATAACAAGCTATCAGGTGGCCTTACGATGAATGAAATACTGCTGCAGGATGGTTAAAAGGTTGTTAACTAACCAGTAAATAACCAGCCCTGACGGAAAGTTAAGGAACATAAAGGTAAAGACTACCGGCATCATCATAAAGATTTTTGCCTGCATCGGGTCTGCTGTTGTAGGTGTCATCTTCTGCTGCACAAACATACTCGCGCCCATCAAAAGAGGTGTGATGTAGTAAGGATCTTTAGCCGAGAGGTCCATCAACCAAAAAGCAAACGGGGCATGGCGAAGAGCGATAGAATTAAGCAGCACCTGGTAAAGCGCAAAGAAGACCGGGATCTGCACCAGCATCGGCAAACAACCGCCTAAAGGGTTAACGCTGTGCGTCTTATAAAGCGCCATCATTTCCTTATTCAGGCGCTCTTTGTCGTTCTTGAATTTGTCGCGCAGTTTCTGCATCTCCGGTTGAAGTTTTTGCATCGACTTCATCGAAGAATAACTCTTGTGAGTCAAGGGCCAGAAGATAATCTTGATCATCACGGTCAGGAGAATAATGGCCACACCATAGTTCTTAAAGAACCCGTAGAGAAAGGTCAGAACGACAAAAAGCGGTTGTGCGAGCAGATCAAAAAAACCAAAGCCAACGATTTCGTCCAACTGATGGCCAGCGGCTGTGAGGAGTTGTGGTTCTTTCGGGCCAATAAAGACCAGGTAGTCAAGCTGACGACGTTCGCCGCCCTGCAGGGTGAAGTAAGAGCTCTCCAGAACATTCTCTATTGCATCACCTTTACGCAAAATCTGAATTCGCTCTACCGTCCGCTCTCCAGGCACCACAACG
>DAOWJU010000297.1 GCA_030640215.1 Desulfuromonadales bacterium | reverse complement strand
CAGAAAGAACTGCAGCTTCCAAAGCTTCGACCAATACGTCACGCTCGATACCTTTGTCTTTGACCACCTGGTCGATAATGTGATTCAGGTTGATATTCATGCCTTCCCCCTGCATACCCACCGCCTAAGCGGTAGAGGCTGCTGTTGAAGTCTGTATTTGGTAAAATATTAAACTAAAACTCTTCTTCCAGGTTTGCTTTTTCTATCTCGGCCAGCGGGATTAATGCCAGCCCACCTTTTTTGTCACTTTGATCAAGGCGAACATGATTGTCCTCAAAGCCAAGCAAGGTACCGAAAAAAGTTTTACGACTATGGCCACGCTGATCAGGATCAAGCAAATGAAGCGTTTTCAACTTGATTTTTTGACCGGAGAAACGTTCAAAGTCAGCTGGTTTCTTCAATGGACGATCGAGTCCAGGCGATGAAACCTCGAGGCGATAAGCAGACTTGATCGGATCTTCTATTTCAAGAATCGCACTGACTTCACGACTTACCTCGACACAGTTATCAAGAGTGATGCCACCAGGCTTATCGATAAAGATACGCAAAGCCAATTGACGACCATCTTGCTGCGTTTGCAGATCGACCAGTTCGAAGCCAAGGTCATCAAGGATCGGCATCACCAGCAACTCAATTTTTGTCAGGTTTTCTTGTTGCATTCGCTGCGTTCCAAAACAAAAAAAGCGAGCCGTCAGGCTCACTTTTCATATGAAAAGTTAATTACAGATTTTCTATCAAAGTTCCCCGACCAATGCAAGTAAAATATGAATCAAGTGCTAAAGCTCATAGAGTTAAAACCCGATAGCCTTACAGCCCTACAACCTCACAACCGTGTATTCTTACGCCCTTTCCAACAAAGTAATACTTTCAATGTGCCAAGTTTGCGGAAACAGGTCAAAAGGCTGGCTGGACACAACTTCATAGCCACCTTGAACCAAGGGGGTCAGATCGCGAACCAGGGTCGCGGGATCGCAAGAGACATAAAGAATACGTTCCGGGCGGATCTTCAGCAATTCATGACTCGTCTGGTAATTACCGCTACGAGGAGGGTCCAGAATGACCAGGTCCAGATCATCAGTAGAGCGATAACGCGCCATAATCGCGGCGGCATCGGCGGCATAAAACTCAACATTACTGATTTTATTGGCGGCGGCATTACTGCGGGCGCTGGCAATGGAGAGGGCATAATCTTCAACACCGACCACCAGACCGACTCTTCGAGCGAACGGCAAGCTGAAGTTACCCATGCCGCAAAAGAGGTCAAGGACCTTTTCTGTACCATCGAAAGAGAGAAGGTCCAGCATGGTTGCAACCATGTTACGGTTCTGGGCCGAATTAACCTGGACAAAACCACCCGGGCCGTAGCAAAGCGCAATTTCAGACTGATCGACCTTGGCAGGCTGATCAACCTTGATAGTCAAGTCACTCTCACCAAAGACAACCTCAGGGGCTTGCTTACCGCCAGACTGTATACAGGCGTTGATCTGATGACTACCAGCAAACGCCTGCAACCAGAGGCGTATCTGACGACGTCCTCTCGGGTGAACATGAAGAATGATTCTGACTTCACCATCATCACCACAGGCCACATCAATCTGTGCAAGACAATCGTGACAAGGCATCTCCGGCAGTGCGCGGCGTAAAAGATCCAGAGTCCTCTGTATCGGCGGCGCAACCAGGCGGCATTTATCAACATCAACAACGAAATGGGAACCGTGTCGGTAAAAACCGACAACAAGCCCCTCTGCAGTGAGATGGCACTTCAGTTGAACCCGGTTGCGGTAGTTCCATTCATCCGGAGCAGGAACCATCGGCTTGATGCAATTATCAGTAATGATTTTACTGCGGAGCATCTGGTCAGAGAAGATCTTCTCTTTCCAGCGAACCTGCTCCTGGTAAGGAATATGCTGCCACTGGCAACCACCACAGGAACCAAAAAAAGGACACGGAGGCTCGCGACGGAGCGGTGATGGCATAATTATCTCATGCAGCTCAGCCTCTACATATTTTCGTTTGGATTTTACCACCCGGCAGGAGACGCGATCACCAGGCATCGTCATAGGTACAAAGACAGCCTTGCCGTCGTGGCGACCGATTCCCCGGCCGCCATGGACAAGGGAGGAAATGTCGAGTTCTTTGATGAGTTCAGCCATAGAAACGATGTGTGGAGCGTTTTTTCAATTCAGCGCTGACGAGAGAACGCAGATAGCCAGGCCGTGAAAGATAAACAGAAGCGTGTCGAAGAAAATCGTCAATCAAAGCATTGCGGACATCTTCAACATCCGCCGATGCGACCCCCATCCGTTCGAAGCGTTTAACAACAGATAGCTGCTCGCCAAGTGTGTCGACAGCCTGACAACGAAAAGCCTCATCATCAGAGCTTGCCAGCGGCAGATCATGCAAGTTGCAGATAATGGTGGCCACCACGCAGACCCGATGATAATCACCGAAATAGCGATTACTCTCATCGCTAAAGTTGACCTGCAGGCCGTTAGGCAGATGCTCCACTTTAATTAACAGGGGTCCCTCTTTAATCGTTGTCATCAGATTTACCAAGCAGCTCAAGCCGCTCTTCTTCAACAAGATCTATCTCACTCATAAGACCACGCAGGATACGCACTTCGCGCTCATCCAAAGCAGCGCGACCGAACATTTGCCGGTAGGAGCGCATGATATGTTCAGGATTCTGCGGGTTCAGGTACTTTATTTTGAGTAAGGTGTCACGCATATGATCAAAGAGGACTTCCAGCTGATCAACAGTCGCCAGTTTTCTGCCCCCCTGCCCTTTACCACTTGCCTCGCCATGTTGTTTAGCCACTTCATAGAGACAGATGACCACAGACTGAGCCAGATTCATAGACGCGATGCTGCCACCGGTCGGGATCGTGATCAGGCGTTGGCAGAGGTCTAACTCCTCGGTTTTCAAGCCCTTATCTTCACGACCAAAGACCATGGCAACCCGTCCGCCGTCAAGCAGAGGCAGCAACTCCTCTGCAGCACTATCCGGATGGTGAAAATCAACCCGATACTTACCAAAACGGCGGGTGGTCGCATAAGCGTAATGGCAATCGCTGAGTGCCGCCTTCAGATCAGGATAAAGAGTCGCCTGCTCCAGTAGAACACTCGCCTTGACCGCCATCTTGCGGGCTTCGTCATCCAGATGATCAACCTTCGGTGCTACCAGCCGCAGATCGGTCACCCCGAAATTAGCCATGGCACGGGCTACGGAACCGATATTCCGTTCACCACGAGATTCAACCAGAACAACACTGAGATTATCGAGATTCATAATTATTTAACCATTAGTTGTATATGTAGGATTAACACACACGCAAGTGACTGGCCCCGCATGGGGACAGTCCCTAGCCCAAATCACCCAGATAACTTTGCGCCAGCGCAGTAGCAATAATGGCCGCCGTTTCAGGACGCAAAATCCGTGGCCCGAGACTGACGGGCAAAAAGCCTACCGTCTGAGCCTCTTCTACTTCCTCTTGAGAGAAACCACCTTCCGGGCCAATCAACAGAGCAATGCTTTGCGGCTTAAATGAACCAATCCCCTCGGTGAAGGTCCAGGATACGTCACCCTCATAAAGCATTATCTTCAACTCTGCAGAACCGGCACACACCAGTGCTTCTGTAAAAGTTTGTACCGACAGGAGTTCCGGCAGCATGGCACGTCGGCATTGGCGAGACTTCTCATTGATCACTTCCGGCCAACGATGCGATTTTTCCGGCTGGCTGTCACGTTCCTCAAGAGTCGAAGAGTGCTGAGATTCCAACGGCACAATGCGATCCACGCCAAGTTCTGTCAGATTCTGCAGTCCCAGCTCAAAACGCTCCTTGTCTGTCAGCGACTGGTAAACTTCGATGCGTAGTTGGCTCTCGACACTCTTCGCAAGACGTTGGAACGGCACACAGGTGGCCTGTTCAGCTTCAAGACAGGTTATCCGTGCGCGGTAGGACGTCTCCTCCGGATCGACCACCGTCAGCACCTCGCCGAGCCTTGCTTGCCAGTGAGAAAGCGCTGTCAAAGCCTCATCCGACAAGTGGGCTTCCTCATCAAGCTGTGGCACATGGTTCAACCTGACCAGACTGGCCAGACCACCGTTATTGACGCATGACTGGTGCAAATCCATACTCCCGATATTCCTTGAAGCGATCTCGCGAAACTTCCAGGCGCGTCTCATCAAAGGCCTCAGCAAAGTCAATCACATGTCGAAAATGCCTGATAAACTCCAAGCTGCAAGGCACGCCCATCAGCAAGATCTCAGAGCCGTTTGGGTTCTCCTCACCGGCAACAATCACCACCGGCTCATCATGACACTCAATGGAACCATTCTGATAGACATGCGGGACAAAAGCACCTTTTTTCCAGGTCCACATGAACCGGTCGAGAGTCAAACCCTGGTTGTCATCCTGCACCATCACCAGAACACGTTGTCCAGCCAGATAAAACTCCTCAGCCAACTCGCAGAGGACCCGGGCACGTTCCGGTCGAGCCAGTTTTATAAATTCAATGTGGGTCAAGTGATGCTCCTCAAGCAAGTTATAATCATTCTGCTGCGGCACTCTAGCAAATTCGCATTTTCCAGGTCAACAGATGAGACTCCTATGTCGACATTTAACCTGCTCTCTCTTTCTGTTACAATGGACTTGGCGCTCATCAACAACAGGATATCAAATGAGACTGGCAGACTGGTTCAAAAGACCCCTAATCAGGTTACAACTGACGACAATCGTCCTAGTCTCACTCCTTACCGCATGTGTTCACCCGATCACAAAAGAAGCCCGCGAACAAATTGATCCACAAACAACTTTTGCCATGGTCAGTGAAAACCCCACAGCATTTCTTGACCAGCATCTCCTCATTGGTGGGACTGTAATCGAAACAGAGAACAATGAAGAAGGCAGTATTCTGGAGGTTATGGAATGGCGATTGAACCGGTGGGGAGAGCCTACTTCTCTTGATGATTCTGGACGTCGTTTCCTGGTAAAAACATCTGAGATGCTTGATCCAGCAATTTACGAACCGGGAGTACTGGTCACTCTGGCCGGTGTTGTGCTCGGTCATGAAGTTCGACTTTTAGGCGAACACGAATACGACTACCCCGTCTTTGAGCTAACCGAAATTCATCGTTGGCAAATCCCGTTCCGATATGGCATTCGTAACAACCTGGATCCATCCTATCCATACTACGTCAGCGAGGACGACGATCCACACCGTCATCCTTACGACCCGGGATACAACCCCTATCCGTACACACAATATTGGTATCGCAATTCTGTTTATTAGCAGCCACCACCACAAGTGGACTTCTTGCCGCAACAACCGCTATTTGGCTGTCCGTTCACCATTTCTTCGATGTTTGCATCCATTTCCTGTTCGAGTTCGGCGATCATAGCAGTGAACTGGCCAGCGACCAGACCTTCGTCACAACTGGGACAGGTTGAATAGCTTTTCTTGAACCATTCCAGCGACTCGTAGATCGACTCGCCACAGTAGGGACAGTCCAATGATATATTTGTATGCACTTTTTTGTGCTCCTTAAAACTTATGTAGATGTGAATAAAGGATATGGTGACAGTTTACACTTTAACGTCGTGTGAATGACAAGTTCAAAAAACCTAATACAGCTTGTGGTGACTACCTGCCTGATACCCGTTCGGGCAAAGTTCATCAGGTGGGTCTTCACCCATTTCAGCCTTGAATTTACGGCGACGACACATTGGCTGTAGAGCCCCTTCGCAGTAACTACCGACAAGCAATTGATACTGACGCTGACTCGTTTTGTATTTATGGGTTCTGTAATACACGCAGTCAGCAGAATGCTCACACAACATATTTCACCACAGTCATAACTCATTACATTGCAAAGGCGTGCGAAGTCACGGGAGAGGATAATAACAGTGCTTTTCGAGATGGTAAAGGCTTACTTAGATAAAGTAAGGGGGAGCCCGACGCTGATCACCTTCGTAAATTCAGGCAGCTATAGCTGGATGGTCTCCCGCATTGTGTTGATGATAAGAAGTGGCGTATTTGAGGTGTTTACTAGCAGCCGGTCGGATAATCAATAAACTGGCTGCTGGAAACCCTGCATTATAAAAAAGGCCACCAAGGAACAACCCCTGGCGACCATAAACATTTATGCCATCCTACCGTAAACGAGGAGGCTTAGACAAAGGCTCTGCGCTCAGCAACAGAAGGATAGCTGTTGACTTTCTCTAAGTCTCTCAGCGGGTCCTGTCCAACAACAACCCAACCACCAGACCGCTTGAATCTGGCAACTTTGTCTAGTGCTAGAAAAATGTTAAAAGCTTTCGTAGACATAGGGCAGACGGAGCCATCTCTCAACTCAACATTAAATCTCAAAGGCATTGCAATTACTCCATCAAATTACGGTTTTCTATGAATAAGCATCAATCAATGTACTTACCAGTCTACATGATGAACAAAAAATAACCACTCGGTGAGAGAACCCGGCGGGAAAAACGTTGCCCATTCAATCTTTCAGCGTCTTCTGAACCGCGCAAAAACCAACAACGAAGATTTCAATCTTCTACCCTCCCGGTACGGCATGGAGCGATTCCTTTACAGGCTCAGCGTCTCGCAGCACAATGACCGGTTCATTTTCAAAGGGGGGCCTTTGATGCTTCGCACGCGGCGATAATTCGCAACAAGTCGTGGCACAAATTTTCCACAAATCCAATCGCCGCGTCTGACTAAAGATTGTTTATTTTTTCGGTCATCGCCGGAACAAACTCTTTGAGGTCAGCCACAATCAAAACATCAGCAACTTCACCAATAGGAGCATCTTTATCTGTATTGATCGCCACAATGAATTCCGACTTCTTCATGCCGGCCAAATGTTGGATCGCCCCGGAGATGCCACAAGCAACGTATAATTTGGGAGAGACAGTCTGGCCTGTGGTACCGACCTGGCGGCTGTGATCGGCCCAATCAGAATCAACCACCGGACGGCTAGCGCCGTACTCACCTTTAAGGGCCTTGGCCAAGGCTTCTATGATCGCCAAGTTTTCCGGTTTACCAATACCACGACCGGCACTGACAATCACCTCGGCCTTGGAAAGATCGACGCCACCGGCCTCTGCTTCCTCATAGCCACAGAATTCGACTTGAGCTGCAGTATCTGTATCGACTGAAACCACGGTTGGACTACCACTCGGCTCATCCTCAAGTCCAAAAGCTCCACCCTGAAGAGTAAGGACCATCTGATTGGTCTTCGCCTTGACGTTACGCCTCAGTTTGGCATTACAGGCGGGAACAACCGGGACACCGTCGACAATGTCAATCACTTCGGAAACATGGGCGACATTTAACGCCAGAGATATCCGTGGGGCCAGATCCCAGCCATATGAACTATGGGCAAAAACCACCATATCGGGCTGTTCTTTAGCGATGGCATCAAGCAGCAACTGCTTGTGGACAGCCGGATTGAATTCACCATATTTGCCAACATCAGCCAGATAAAGTGTGCCGTTGTAGGTAGGAAGTGCGCTGTCAGACCCAACCAGGAACATTGCGCTTTCGGCACCAAGTTGTTCTGCAAAGGCAACCAACTCATAGCTGCTGTTGAGCAGTTCACCGTCTCTATATTCTGCAACAAGTAGTGTTTTCATTATGATCTCCTAGGCCAACACGGCGGTTTTGTCTTTAAGGATCTTAATAAGCCGGTCAGTCAAATCGGCAACATCTCCCTCAAGGACCAGCCCGCCGCCCTTCTTCTCCGGGAAATACATCTTTGCGGTCTCCTGCTTACCTTCAACTTTGAGCAGATCAGAAATCGGGATCGACAAAAGTTCCTTCCGCTTCGCTTTCATGATGTTCGGCAAGGTCGGGTAGCGTGGCGTATTAAGACCAAGTTGACAAGTGACCAACGCAGGAGCAGTTGCCTTAATGACCGACTTGATACCACCTTCCAGCTCACGCTTAACCGTGATCTGGCCGCCGTCAAAGGCAAAATCAACAATCGTGGTAATGCTTGGTAAGTCAAGCATTTCAGCCACCAACACGCCAACTTGTCCGGAGCCACGGTCTTGAGACTGCATGCCAGTAAAGATCAAATCGAAGCCCTGATCTTTGGCAAATTCGGCAATCACCGAAGCAATTTCAAAAGGATCTTTTTTGAAGTAGTCATCATCAGCGATATGCGCGCCACGATCACAGCCCATAGCCAGCGCTTTCTTCATCATTTCTTTGACCCGGTCCGGCCCGATACTGAGGACAGTAAGATCTGCATCACCAACTTGACCCTTAAGTTGCACCGCTTGCTCGACAGCATATTCGTCATATTCGTTCATCCGCCAGGCGAGATCGGTGCCTTCGTACCAGTTACTTTCGCTATTCAGCTTAAACCTCGACTCCATATCTGGAACCTGCTTGATGCATACGAGAATTTTCATCGTTTTCCTCCACTTAAGTTTTGTTGTTCAATTCGAAAAAGCAGATATTTAGTTAAAAAAACCGGAGGCAGGAGAACCTGAAGGAGGGAGTTTCAAGAAGTGCTCTGAAAGCTCAAAACCCCTGCTCTCCGGAAGACAGTTAGTTCAGACGTTCTACCAGAACTTCAGCAATATCTTTTGTGCTCAGTTTGTCCTCGACGTCAGCACCCTTGATACCATCTTCGAACATAGTCAGACAGAATGGACAATTGGAGATCATGGTCGGAGCTCCGGTCTCGACCGCCATTTCAACCCGCTTGACATTGATCCGGTCACCCAGTTTCTCTTCAGCCATAATCCGCCCACCTCCGGCACTGCAGCAAAAAGCTTCGGATCGATTCTTGTCCATTTCGGCAATCTGACCGCCTGCCGCTTTGATAAGAGAGCGTGGCGCAGCATAAATATCATTATGGCGGCCCATATAGCATGAATCGTGGTAAGTGCAGTGCAACTCTTCGGCGTTGACTTTCAGTTTGCCGGTTTTTAAGAGATCTTCAAGGAAGACCGTATAACTTTCTACTTCTACATCGAAATCGAGATCTCGATAATCTTTCGCCAGTGTATTAAAACAGTGTGGACAGGTTGTCACCACCTTCTTGACATTATAGTCTTTAATCAGTTCGACATTTTCAATAGCTAAGGACTGATAGAGATATTCGTTGCCCATCTTGCGCATCGGCTCGCCGCAACATTTTTCTTCTTTGCCCAGAATACCGACTTTGATACCAGCAGCCTGACAAAGCTTAACAAAGCTCTTGGCAATTTTAATATTACGCTTGTCAAAGGAAGCATAACAGCCAACAAAATAGAGGATATCCACATCAGGATCTTCCGAAAGCGGCTTGATACCGAGCTCTTCGATCCAGTCACCTCGTGAAGCGTAACCCAAACCAAGTGGGTTGCCGTTCACTTCAGTTTGCTCCATGGCAGCCATCACTTCTTCGCCGGGGAACTCGCCTTCCATCAGCACCATGTTACGACGCATATCGACAATTTTTTTGACATGCTCGATACTCGCCGGGCAGATCTCCTGACAGGCCAGACAAGTCGTACAGGACCAGATTGCATCCTTGTCGCAGGCTTCAATCAGGTTACTTTCAGAGTTTTCGAAAGCCACTTCGCCAATCTGGTTAATAATCTTCATTGGTGAAAGGGGCTTATCACTATTATGCGCCGGGCAACGATCCTGACAGCGTTTGCACTGGGTACAGGCATCAGTATCAAAGATATCTTTCCAGGTCAGATCCGTAATAACTGCAGCGCCAAAACTTTCAGCATCTTCATCTTCCATATCAATGCTGACCAATTTGCCGGTCGGACCGAGATCTTCAAAGAGATAATTGAGACTGGTCGTAAAGATATGTCGGAATTTGGTAAAAGGAATCAAAACGATAAAAGCCATCACCAACAACAGGTGGAACCACCAGATGAGACTATGAACAGAACGTAGACTCTCTTCACCCAGACCAGCCATACTCTTGGCAAAGACCAACCCGACCGGTGACCAATAGGCTAATGAAGTCCCCAGCTCGGTGACCGCCATGCGCGCACCTTCAATGACAAAGCCGCTGAGCAGAATCGCAAAGAGCAGACCATGCATGATGGCGTCGTCTTTTTTGCTCTCAAGTCCTTCTGGACATACAAAGTAACGCCGCACAAAGAGTCCGCCAAGCATTACAACGGCGACCAGACCAGCCAGATCCAGAGCCACTGAAAATAGTAGATAAAAATTCCCCTTAAGGAATTTGACGCCGAAAAACAGGTCGGTAAAATCAGCCTGGACGACGATCAGGCAGGTACCGAGAAATAACAGGAAGAAGCCCCAGAAAAATAGGCCATGGGCCAGTCCCGGTCCCTTCACCAACGTCACCTTGCTCTGGAGCAACACATTCTTGACCAGGTTGGCAATTCGAACCGGCATTTGATCAAGTCGATCGACCGACTGGCCTTGTTTATAGATCTTGATCCGTTTCTTGAACGCAGTGACCAGTACAGCTATTGCAGCAAAGGTCAGCAGGTACATGGGCAGTAAGGTGCCTACTCCATGGCCTACGTTCCAGTATATTTCTCTGGTTAGCTCCATTTAAACCTCATTATATCGTTGTACTGTCAAGCCCGACGCCTCATGGCACTTATCCTTTGATGATGCGCGGCAGAAGCATCTGGTGCACCGGGGTAATCGACTTGGGGTTCTGGTAGTTGGCACCGGTGAAAGCCTGGATATATTTACGCAGATCGGTCAACGAAACGATCTCATCAACAAAACCTTTCTCGGCGCTGTAAACCGGGCGCGACTTATCCTGGTAGTCCTGGATCATCTGATTCATTTTGTCCAGAATCGGAGAGAGGTCGTTGCCAGCATCGTCTTCCTTGACCAGGCGTCGGGCATAGGAGGCAGCGGCAGCTGTTTCACCATGCATAACGTAGATCTCTGTCAACGGAGTGCCGAGTGTAAAAGCATTGTTATTGTTGGCCTGTGGCCCGCACATAATGTAGTGGGCAGCGGCGGTTCCTTTGCGCAGGACAACGCACATCATGGAGAGTTCGGTCTGTTCGATGGAATAGACCAGGGATTGGCCCAGGGCAAGCAGTTCCGCTTCTTCGGCGAGATCGCCGACATCGATACCGGTGGTATCCTGCAACCAAATAATCGGCAGGTTATCGCGACCGCAGAGGGTAACAAACTCCCCTTGTTTGATGAGACCTTCGCGGTAGTGCTTGCCACCGACACCTGGATACTCTCCTTTGGCGTATTCTGGGTAGCCGGGAAAAACGCCCTGCTGATTGCCAATAAAGGCGACCGGGAAACCGTCGATCTTGGCGATACCGGTAAACACCTCGCGACCGTAGTCGGGCCGGTATTCCATGAACTCGCTGTTATCTGTGAGACGAGCCAGGATCTGAATGGCGTCGTAGGGGCGTTTCTGGTTCGCGGGGAGAATCAGGTTGAGATCCTCGACATTTAGCCTAGGCTCAGCGGGTTCTGCCACCCGGAACATGGTCGGATCGTAAGCGGGCATCATGCGCATATAGTCCTTGATACCATCGAGGACGCCCTGCTCGGTATCATGCGCTTCACGAAAATAAGCGGTCTGATCGAAGTGAGTTTCCACTCGTCCAGGAGCCTTGCCTTTGAAGTTCTTGGTGCCTTCAATCAATGCCTGGGCAGCCTCTTCATCGATATACCCTTTGGGATTCATACCGCCAACAATGCCTGCCCCGCCAACAGCGATGTTCGCGCCGTCGTGAGCCAAGAGAATGGTGGGGCTGATCCCCTGATAACCGCCACCAGCCGGGTTGGTACCGTAGATGCCATTTAAAATTGGAATCCCCAGATGGTTGAGATCGGCGTGACGATAGAAAGGCGCACCGCTGGAGCGACGACCTGCGTAGACAGTTTCCTGTTCCATGAGCTTGACGCCACTGCAGTTAGTCATCCAGACTAGGGGTATATTGAGCCGCTTGGCCAGATCGGTGACCATGAGGATATTCTCGGCCTGCCCGGCGATCCAGGCGCCAGCCATGACTTTATTGTCAAAGCCAATAATGACCGCCCATTTGCCTTCAATCTTACCAAGACCATTAACAACGCCGGTACAACCCTCTTCGTTGTCAGCCGGGTTATAGAGGGTGTGTAGTGGGTTCCATGTGCCCTCATCGACCAGGTAATCCAGGCGATCGTAGATAGTCATACCGCCGCGCTGGTGAATTTTCTCAGCAGGGATGCCTGCGTTTCTCACTCTTTCAACTTCCTGGCTGATGATCGCTTCTTGCTCACGAACCAGATCAACGTTGGCTTGAGAGCGACGCACCTCTCCTTCCCTGAGCTCCTTGCCGATTTCCGCCATTTTCTCGAAGTATGGGCGCAGTGGTGTTTGTTTGCGTGACATGGCAAATCCCTTTTTATTGTTGGGGCACCCTTTATTATTGCCTGGGCGCCGCTTGTGCACCATCATTGTAGGGGCGCTGCTTGCCGCGCCCTCGATCATTTATATGGCCGCTGCTTGCCACGCCCTCAATCATTTGTAGGGCGTTCTGAAATCAGCCGAAGATGACCAAGACATCGCCTTCGTTGACCGCATCGCCTTCCTTAATTTTGATCTCGGCAATGGTGCCACTCTCTTCACAGTAGATGGGAGTTTCCATCTTCAGAGCTTCGAGAATGATGACTTCATCATCCATCTCGACTTTGTCGCCTACAGCAACAAGAATTTTCCAGACATTTCCGGCAATCGGTGCAGTCAGTTCAGACATTGGTTCTCTCCTCTGTTGAGTCGTTGCGTTAAGTCTATCCTAAGAGTTCATTTATCCAAGATTTTTTAGCAGGATGGCCGCGGCCACGACAGTACCTATAACCCCGGCCACATTTGGGCCCATGGCATACATCAGCAGATAGTTGCGTCGATTCGCTTCTGAGCCAACTTTGTGAACACAGCGTGCGGCCATTGGCACAGCTGAGACCCCAGCGGCACCTATCAACGGGTTGATTTTATCCTTGAGGAACAGATTCATAAACTTGGCCATGAGCAACCCGGCAGCGGTACTGATAACGAAGGCAAAGAGACCGAGGAAGAAGATGAACAGGACCTTGGGATTGAGAAAGGTGCCAGCGGTCATGGTAGCACCGACCGAAAGACCAAGAAAAATGGTCACAATGTTCATCAACTCGTTGGAAGAAGCGTTGGTCAGGCGTTCAACAACACCTGATTCTTTAAAGAGATTGCCGAGCATCAACATGGAGATCAACGGTGCTGCCGAGGGGACAATCAGCATGATGGTCATGGCAGTGATAATCGGAAAGCAGACCCTTTGCAGTTTGCTGACAGGACGCAGTTTTTTCATGACGATTTTGCGTTCATGATTGGTCGTCAGCAGCTTCATCACTGGTGGCTGAATAATGGGGACCAGTGCCATGTAAGCGTAGGCAGAAACCGCTGTGGCGCCAAGTAGGTGCGGTGCAAGCTTGGAGGTCAGATAAATGGTGGTCGGGCCGTCGGCTCCGCCAATGATAGCAATAGAGGCAGCCTCTTGCAGGTCGAAACCGAAGAGGACAGCGGCAAAGAATGTGACGTATAGACCAGCTTGAGCACCTGCTCCCAGAAGCAGCGTCTTGGGATTGGCGATCAGAGGGCCGAAATCAATCATCGCTCCCAAGCCGAGAAAAATTATTGGTGGAATGATGTCAAGTTCGATGCCGTAGTGATAAAAAAACCAGATCAGGCCATGTTCGGGCTCCATGAGGTAAGTCAGCGGCAGATTAACGATCAAGATGCCGAAAGCAATCGGCAGAAGCAGCAACGGCTCATATCGCTTCTTGATAGCCAGATAGAGCAGGATGAAGGAGATCAGCCACATGACCATATTGCCAGCGGTCAGACTGACCAGTCCACTTGAATAAATGAGATCTTTGAGTATATCGAACATGGTTCATTTCCTCAGGGTTTCGGTAATCTCCGAAATACCTTTTCAGCTGTAGGGGCTAAGCAGATAAAACTTGCTTAGCCCCTACCTGCGGGTTCTGTTTAGGCATCAGGCTCTGCGTCCTCGCCATTATTTCTGGTTTCGATCAGATCAATCACTCTGGTGCTGAGCTGAGTCAGAAATTGCAGAAGTATCATGACCAGAAAAACACCGATAATACCGCTACCAAAAACTTCTATAACTTTGGACCAGTCAGTCCCCATTGTTCGCTCCTTTACAAAGGCTTAGCGTGTTCTTCAAATTTCAACAGAATCAGTTTAATGCGCTTTGCTGAGTTGGAAACCTTTTATCGGTTAGTAACATCACCCATAGCGATCCCAGCGATAATAGTCTTCTGAATATTACTGGTTCCTTCAACCACCCGTAAGGACTGTGCATCACGTAAAAAACGCTCAGCCGGGTACTCTGTGGAGAAACCGTAGCTACCGAAAATCTTCATTGTGTCACTGGCAGCATGAACCGCAGCCTCTGAGGCGAAGAGTTTGGCAATGGACGTCTGTTGTTGATTGGGCAATCCCTGATCCTTGAGCCAGGCAGCCCGATAAACAAGGAGTTTGGCAGCTTCGTGCTCGGCAACCATATCGGCAATCTGGGCCTGGATCATCTGGTAGGCTCCGATTTTCTTGCCGAACTGGGTACGCTCATTGGCGTACTCAATGGCCGCATCGATGGCGCCTCCGGCAATACCGAGAGCACCGGCGGAACAGCTGATTCTAGTGTTATTAAGCTGCCACATGCAGATCTGAAAGCCCTGACCGACTTCACCAAGAACGGAATCCTTAGGAATCTTCGCTTTAGTGAAGGCAATCTCTCCGGTGGGAGCACAGTGCAACCCGAGTTTGGTCTCAATGGCAGCCGTAACGATTCCCTCGTTGTCCTTAAGGTTGACGATGAAACAGGTCATCCCTTTGTATTTTTTACTTTTGTCAGTAAAGGCATAAAGCAGGCCCCAATCACCGACATGGGCATTGGAAATCCACATCTTCTGGCCATTAAGCTCCCAGTGGTCACCGCAATCGGTGGCTGTGGTACCCATACTGGCAACATCAGAACCAGAGTTGGGCTCGGTGATAGCGAAGAAGCCGCAAGACTCAGCACTGACCCAGTCAGGTATGAAGCGTTGCTTCTGTTCCTTGCTGCCGAATTTGTTGACAGTTACAGCGGGACCGATGTTCTGCATATTAAAAGGTAGCCGCCAGGAACCGCTGACTTTGGCGATCTGTTCAGAGAGGAGAACGGATTCGAGAAAACCGAAACCATTGCCATCGTACTCTTCTGGTAAAGCGCAGCCAAAGAAGCCTAGCGAGGCCATCTGCTTAACCAGCTCGGGACGATACCTGTGATTCGCCTCATCATCCTTAAGGTTGGGAAGGATTTCTTTATGGGCAAAATCCTTGGCCATTTCTTGCATCATCCGCTGTTCATCGGTGAGTCCGAACTGCATGTTAACCTCCTGAGCATAACTTATGAGTATTTGTATCTCTGTCGTACCGTACTTAAATATCTAAAGATTACCGAGGTTACGGCTGATCTCAACCAAACGTGGTCCAATCTCATTTTCGAGTTTTTCGGCACTGAGTTGCCACGCTGGACCACCGCAGTTGATCGCCAACACTGAGTTATCGGCCTGAACCAGGGGAACAGCAATTGAGTTGACGTTTTCGCGCCAGTCACCAAGCGAGAAGCAGAAGCCCTTTTCCCGGTAGTCAATCATTCCCTGGTCGATCCCAGCCTTGATCTTTTGCCATTCCCCTTTTGGGATGGATTGACGGATTTGGCCGATCAGGTCAGCTCGGTCTTCTTCAGGCAGGCCACAAAGCAGGGCTCTGCCCATGGCGGTGTTAGCGATTCGGGTACGTGCACCCACATCGATGCGCAAGGTGATCATATTGGCATATGCAACACAGTTTTCCAGATAGACCATGTGCAGACCATCACGAGCCGCCAACGACACAGAGGCTTCCACACTATCAGCCAGTTCCTGCATCAGCGGACGCGCAGATTTAAGAATATCCAGGTTGCCGAGCATGGAATAGCCTAAGGAGAGGACCGCCGGTCCAAGGCTGTATTGGCTGAAGCGCTTGGAGTGGTGTAAATAACCTAAAACTGTCAGGGTGTGGGTCAGACGGGAAACGGTGGCTTTGGGTAGTCCGGTACGCTCGGCAATCTCCTGATTACCGAGGAAACGGTCTCCCTGACGAAAGCTGCGCAGTACGCTCAACCCACGCGCCAGAGCTGTAACAACCTGGCGATCATTTTCAGCGTTGGCTGTTTTGTTTTCGTCACTCATCTTTGCTGACCTTGAGGGGTGCTAGAAAGAATTTCTACTTATGAATTATGTCTTGTATCTTTGCATAAGGAGGGATGACCAGTCAACACTTTTATGGAATCGTATTCCACAGAGCGGAATTGGTAACTCACAGGGCGTGAGGATTCCCAAAGCAATTACCGAACAAGCACATTTAGGCAATAAGGCCTTAGTTTTTAAAGTTGTAGAAGAAGGGCTTTTAATAAAACCAGTGAGAGAACCAAGGCAAGACTGGAAAAGTGAATTTAACAAAGTGCTTCACAGAGAAGACGCTGGGCTAGTTGACCAAGATTGACTTGATGCTCCCCTAACACATAACGAGGACTGGGAATGGTAAATCCCGCTGTTCAGAGATTCGACGTTTGGTTAGTTCAGTTGAATCCGACACAAGGTTCTGAAATTAAGAAGACCAGACCATGTATCATCATCTCACCAGACGAAATGTCTTCTTTAAAAGTTTGCAATCCTGCCCCCCTGACCCTGGGCCGAACGTCTGTTTAACAGGAAGGGACTTCAACAGTCCCCGTTTTCCTCAAGCGGCTGATTCTTGCTCCAGGTTCCATCCGGGGAAAACCAGCACCGCCGGATGGCATTTGAGTGCACGAGCTAGAACCTTTGCTCTCTCTACACCCAGTTTCGTCCGATCATGTTCGATCGCAGAAATGGTTGACTGTGGAATTCCAGACCATCGAGACAACTCGTTTTGACTTATTTCCTGCAACTCACGGATAATTCTGAGCGAATCACCAACGGTGACTTCAATGCGCTTCTCAGCCTTGGTAAATTCTTTCATCTATTTTCTCCGGTAGTCATGTGGCGTTACACTCATGACCTGAACATAAATCTTACTATGTTTAACTTTATAAATAACGCGGTATTGCAGGTTAAGTCTTGAGGAACGATAACCTTGCCATTCTCCTTTTAGTGCTTCGTCTCTGAATCCCTTGATTCGTTTCAGGCCTTCCGGCCCCGAGACATAAACAATGTCTTTCCATTTTTCGTAACGTTTCAGAATTTCGACAGGTATTCCCTGCAGCTGTTTTTCAACTTTTCTATGTTCGTAGATTTCCCACATACTAAATTGAGTATACATACTATCTTTAGTATGTCAAGCTGCTTTCGAGTGGATTAAGTTCGCTCACTAAAATGATATGACTTGGAAGCTTGTCAGAGTTTTTAAACCAACAATAAGGAAAAAACTCCTACCAACATGAGTTAAACGGAAATCTGCCCCTCCCCCCGAGCTCAACTTGCAGTCTTTCAGGCCTGACCCTATTCCCGGCGCTGCCCACATTGCGGCAATGGATGGAGACCCCCACTTTTCCCAGCAAACTGTGGCTTTTGTGATGGCTACGAAACAGTTGTTGAAACTGAAGACAATGAATATTTATGTACCTGCTGTTTCGAAGTATTTGAGTCAATAGGTCAGTGTGGCTAGTGTAACACGCTGAATACGGGTGACATAGAGCACAGCTACTGGGCCGGATGCAATCAGTGTGATGGCAAAGCGGGATGGGACAAGGATTGATATGGGGAAAAGCCAGAATTTTGAGAAGCTTTTTCTACAGACTTGTTGGTACTTAAAGGACAGAGGTGAAGTTATAGCTTTGTGTATAAGCTTTTGATAGAATCTATTTGTGTAAAATAAGCACATAACTATAGAAATTCACTATCGGGATATGAGATATGGCCAACGGAAAGAACTTAAGACAACTGATTAAAGCTGGGACCTCTGGTGACGCTACGGCCTTTCGCCGTGTCTCCGAAGCTATCATCGAAAATGAACGTCAGAAACAGCACCATTTGCTTGCCAACGATCTTGAGCAAATTCTGTATGGTGAGCATCTTGAACAAGCGTCCAAAAATGTTCACCGATTGATACCAAACGCTCCAGTAGACAAAGAGCGAGGTTTGTCTCTCCTTGATATAAAGCAGCCACAACGTGCATTGGAAGAGATAATTCTACCTGAATCAAGCGCGCTAGCCCTTGAAGAATTGTTGGAGGAGCATCGTCGCAGTGATGTGCTACACAGTTATGGCATGAAACCATCCGGCAAAGTAATCTTCTGTGGTCCTCCTGGATGCGGGAAAACCCTGGCGGGTGAAGTGATCGCCTTTGAATTGGATCGTCCTCTAGCAATTGTTCGCCTAGATGCTCTGGTCTCGTCATTCCTCGGTGAAACGGCAGCTAACCTTCGAAGGGTATTCGACTTTATCGCCGAACACTCCATGGTAGCCCTTTTTGATGAGTTTGATGCTATAGGCAAGGAACGAGGTGACAGCGGTGAGCATGGCGAATTACGCAGAGTCGTGAATGCTGTATTGCAAATGATGGACGCCTATCAAGGGCAAAGCCTGATCTTGGCGGCGACTAACCACGAACAAATTCTTGATACTGCCATTTGGCGACGCTTCGATGAAACCATCGAATTTCCAGTACCCGGCGCGAAACAAACTGGCCAGATACTCAAGCTCAAATTGCGAGGTGTTCGACGCCAGTTCGAGTTGGATGAAAACGAACTTATTAACCTTTTCGCCAACAAAAGCGGTGCGGATATTGAACGAGTTGTTCGTCGGGCCGTTAAACGTATGATCTTGCGTAGCCAAGAATTTCTTACTATCAAAGACCTAGAAAATGCCCTTGCGAGGGAGAATCAGCGAACATTACAACAGGGGGGGGGTAAATGCCAGACAGCTACAGACACCTTGTTATTGAAAGGGAGCTGCTAAGAAACAATAGACGTACCCGCAAGATGAATATACCGCACCCTAACCGTGGCGATCTACGAACGCACGGCCAGATGTTGTTTGGCAATCTTGACAAAACGATTCAGCAAGCACGGCAAGAAGTCGCCGCAGACCCAGACAATTATGTTCTGAAGCTGAACTATACAGGTGCTCTGGATTTTGACCATCTTCACAAGCACGGTGTTGAGTTTGTCAGCCAAGAGGGTCAGCAGATGTGCGTCGCTTTTGGCAGCGAGCGGGGCTTAGCTGTGTTTGCTGACCACCTTCAACGTTTAGGCCTAGATGATGCTGAGCTCACGTATAAACAAATACTAGAAGCTCTGGATGGAATTGACAATTGGACGCCAGAAGATCGAATGAGCTGGGCCGTTCAGCACAAAGGAT
>DAOWJU010000271.1 GCA_030640215.1 Desulfuromonadales bacterium | reverse complement strand
GCGTCGCGATGAGATCGGTGATGGCATCCTGACCCTTCATGTCGCCCGACAAGGGCGTAAGGGACGGCATTTTGTGGTGTTCCGTGTCGGCGGCGCGAGTACTATTGATGTGCTCAGACTGCTTCATAATAGTATGGATCTGGTACGGCACGTAAAATAATTAGTCTCTCCATTGTTACAGCGACGTATAAACCGATTTTGCAATACCGCAAGAATGCTGGGCAAGTTTGCAGAAGACAGACAGCCATCTTCCTTTGTCTCACCCGGATCTGGGGACAGGCACCTTTTAATGAAATCAATCAAGGATGAAAATGCATCTACAAAAACAGAGCTCTGCAATTGCGGAGATCTTCCTGTTTATTCTCCGCTTTATTTGCGGAGAAAAAGCTTGTCTCAGCGGAGAATAATGGGCATAATGTCCGCATTTAATGCGGAGAATAATTGATGGCAAGTTACCTCTGGCAGCATCCTGACTGGCCCGAATGGACCTTTGATACGCAGCGTCTGGCTACGCTGATGGCTTCTGTGCGTCATGACCAGGGACGATTTTTGGGCAGGATGGAGGCTCTTGGTTTTAACATGCGGGACGAGGCCTGGCTGCGAACCCTGACCCAGGATGTTGTCAAAACCAGCGAAATTGAAGGCGAACAGCTGGATGTTGAGCTGGTACGTTCATCGATTGCCCGGCGGCTCGGTATGGAGATCGGTGCTTTATCTCCTGTTGATCGACATGTTGAGGGCATCGTGGATGTGATGCTCGATGCGACCAGGAATTATAGTGAGCCATTGACTGGAGAGCGTTTACGCTCCTGGCATGGTGCTTTGTTCCCGACCGGGCGCAGTGGCCTGGTTGCGATCAACGTGGCAGATTGGCGTGATGATGCGGATGGACCGATGCAGGTGGTCTCAGGGCCTGTCGGTCGTGAAAAGGTCCACTATACAGCACCACCCGCGGAACGCGTTGCTCACGAGATGG
Source organism: Desulfuromonadales bacterium (assembly GCA_030640215.1). Classification (GTDB taxonomy): domain Bacteria; phylum Desulfobacterota; class Desulfuromonadia; order Desulfuromonadales; family BM103; genus M0040. Next base: position 4,347 of record DAOWJU010000271.1, on the reverse strand, counting down.
CAAGATTCCTGAAGTGGCTTGAGCGTCCTGACGAGTTTGACCCAGTGCTAAAAGCCGGGTTGGCACACCTGTGGCTTGTCACTCTGCACCCTTTCGATGATGGTAACGGGCGTATCGCCCGTGCCGTTGGTGATCTCGCTCTGGCACGTTCCGAGAAGATTAATCAGCGTTTCTACAGCCTCTCTGCGCAAATTCAAAAAGAGCGTACTGACTATTACACCATTTTAGAACAGACCCAGAAGGGGAATATGGATGTCACGGACTGGCTGATTTGGTTTCTGTCGTGCCTGCAGCGTGCCATTGCCCGTGCCGAGACAACCCTGTCATCAGTCTTAGCAAAGGCCAGGTTCTGGGAAAAATTCTCAAGTGTGCCGATGAACGAACGCCAGATCAAAGTTCTCAACAGAATGCTCGATGGCTTTGACGGCAAGCTCACCACGTCGAAGTGGGCCAAGCTTGCAAAGTGCTCTCAAGATACCGCCTATCGTGACATTTTGTCCTTGATCGATGCGGGCGCATTGGTGAAGGCCGAAGGCGGGGGACGCAGTACCTCTTATCTCTTGCATGAGGACGTCTAAAAGGGGCCAAGTCACCGTTTGGCTCTTGTTGCCAGCATTGTCTTTAACATGAAAGGTCAAAGTGGTAGGTCGTCTTAGACCGTCGGGCCGTTGGTAGAATCAGATCAAGAGGCCTTGTCCAACCGCTCGGCTATCCATATCTTAATCACGGACTGGCGCGGAACGCCAAGTCGTTTGGCTTCCCGATCAAGCGAATGGATCATCCAGACCGGAAAGTCGACGTTAACTCTCTTTTGCTCATGCTCCGGACGACGGGCACGATCCGTGTCGAGGTAGATGGTGATGTCCTCGCCGTCGGTAAACTTTTTATCAAATTCAGAAGCTTTCGTTTTCATAAAGGTTAACCTCTTCCTGGCGTGATCGCCGGACGGAAATGATGCGGATGGCGTTCCCACGATGTGTGATAACGCCGGACCAGTGCTTCCCTTCCATTTTACCAATCACCAAACTGCGTGGCTCGTCTGTTGTTCTTGCCGGGATCTCCAGCAAGTCGGAATCGTCCCAGAGTGCCTGGGCTTCATCGAAGGCGATGCCATGCTTGGCTTTGTTGGCGGTACTTTTCTCAGGGTTAAACTCAAATATCATGGTATAAAAAATATACCTTTATGGTGTGTTTGTCAAGAGGGCGTGGTCAGCCCTTGAATCGAGATATCGCTGGTTTGTCGGGTCGGACTGCCACCTAGGAGGCTGTCGGACTAATAAAGGGGTCAAGTTTAAAGGGGTCAAGTTTAAAGGGGTCAAGTCTGCCGTTGGCTTTTATTCGCCATGTCATACCAGGTTGGACCAGAACCTCTTAAAGTATGCTCTGGCTTGACATCCCACACTGTCAACAGTACTGTTAATAGTGCTCTTAGCGAGTCCGGGAGGTGTGAGGTGAAAACAATTGCGGCGAATGAATTGAAAACCAGAGGTGTGTCGTCGATCGAGAAGGCTCTTGAAAAGGATGCGGAAGCACTTATCTCTGTGCGTGGCCAAGAGCGTTATGTGGTTATGGACAAAGCAGAGTACAATCGTTTGCGAGTTTGTGAATTGGAGGCAGCTCTTTATGAAACACGTCAGCAGATTGCTGATGGAGAATTCATCGAAGAGAGTGTTGAGGAGCACATCGCTCGTGTTCGGAAAAGTGCAAAATGAGTTTCCGGATAATCTATACAAAGAGTTATCTGAAACGTGCAACCAAATTTGCAAGGCGTCATCCGGATATTCTGGACCAGTATGAAAAAGCGTTGAAACTCCTGGAACTAAATCCTTTTCACCTTTCTTTACGGCTGCATCGCCTGAGTGGATCTCTCGCTGGCCTGCATTCAATCTCGATTAACATCAGTTATCGCATTACGCTCGAATTTCTTGTTGAAGACGGTAAGATTATTCTGGTGAATGTTGGTAGCCATAATGAGGTTTATTGAAATCCCGGAATCCGGGACGCGATAAAGGGGCCAGGTCCGTTTGACCCCGTTTAATTTTAAAACAAAATTGGTAAGGTGAAAAATGAAGATTATTAACATAGTAGGCGCGCGCCCTAATTTCATGAAGATGGCTCCGATCATCGAAGCCATGAACAAATATCCCGAACAGATCGAACATCTGCTTGTGCATACCGGCCAGCATTACGACGAGAAGATGAGCAAGGCGTTCTTTGTCGATCTCGGTATGCCGAAACCGGATATTGATCTGGGAGTCGGCTCAGGAAGCCACGCCGAGCAGACCGGCAAAATCATGCTTGCGTTCGAAAAGGTCTGCCTGCAGGAAAAGCCTGACCTGGTGATTGTGGTCGGTGATGTCAACTCAACCATGGCCTGCACCATCACCGCCAAGAAGCTCGGTATTCAAGTCGCGCATGTCGAAGCTGGTTTGCGCTCGCGTGATATGAGCATGCCGGAGGAAATCAATCGGCTCTGTACTGACGTGCTCTGCGACTATCTCTTTACCACCGATCATTTTGCTGATGAAAACCTGCGTGCTGAAGGGGTGCCGGCTGAGAAGATTCATTTTGTTGGTAATGTGATGATCGATACGCTGCTGAAGCACAAAGCGATGGCGGCGACGCTGGGGCTGGTTGAAGCGTGGGGGCTGGAGGCTGGTGGCTTTGCAACCATGACTTTGCATCGCCCCGGCAATGTCGATGATCCGGAGATTCTGCAAGGCTTGCTGGAGGCTCTGGCGACGATTGCCAAAGAATTGCCGATTATCTTTCCGATTCATCCACGGACCAGGAAGATGGCAGAAGAGTTCGGCCTGGGGCATTATTTCAACAGCGGCGATAAGGTTGCGGGGATCTGGTGTACTGAACCGCTCGGTTATCTGGAATTTCTGCATCTGAATATGAACGCCAGGCTGGTATTGACTGACAGCGGCGGCTTGCAGGAAGAAACCACTGTGCTTGGTGTGCCCTGTGTCACCATTCGTCCCAATACTGAACGGCCGATTACCTGTAGCGAGGGGACCAACGTGCTGGTGGGTAACGATCCGCAGAAAGTCCTTGAGGCGGCAGATGCGATCCTGCACGGTCCGGCTTTGAACGGGTGTGTTCCTGAGAAGTGGGATGGGAGGGCGGCAGAGAGGATTGTTGGAGTTTTGATGAATGCTGATCAAAACCGTCAGGTCAGCCCGGCAGCCGGGAGTCTTTCTTTACGGGTTTAAAGTTAGCTGGGGTCAGGCTTCTTACCAGACAATTTATTGTTTGTTTCCTGGTTTTAAAGTCAAGATCGTCGGTCCCGGCCGACAACCGGGTCACTTTCTTGCCAAGCCCAAAGAAAGTAACATAAAGAATGGCTTGCGCTGCGCTGGGCACTTCCTGTGCATGGAGTCGGTGTTGTTAACGAACTCAATTTTGACGTAATCTGGCGTCCTGTTTTTGTTTTTGCCATTGAAAGGTGGTGGTTTGCCAGATTCTCGGTAGGGCTGTTGCAGGGATGGGCTACTGGGTTGAAAAACAAATATAGGGGTTAACTCTGTTATTGTTTTTTGATGCCATTGAGGTTATGATTCAAGTACTAGATAAAGTACCAAAAGGAGTATCAGGATGAACCATATCTCTGCTCAAGAACTTAAACGACGAGGGATTGCTGCAGTTGATGATATCATTGCCAAGGGTGATGTCCATGTGATCAGAAACAACCAACCTCAGTATGTTGTTCTCTCGGAATCACGTTACCAGGAGCTGGTGGCCGAGGCACAAGAGGCGTATCTGACGCGCGTACGGGCTTCTCTGGAGGACGTCAAGGTGGGCCGGGTCGAGAAGTTTAAAAGTGCAGAGGATTTACTGAAGACTCTAGATGCTGGCGAACAGGTCTGATGTTTATTCTCACCACCCCGAAACAGTTTTTACGACAAGCGCGCAAGTTTTTCAAAAAACATCCAGATCTGAAGCCTCACTTTGCGCAAGTGCTTGCTGATCTGCAATCTGATCCGTTTCAACCTCATCTCAAACTTCATCCCCTGTCTGGAAAACTCGCCGATTGCCATGCTGTTAACCTCACCTATAGTTATCGCATCACCTTGACCCTGTTCATCACCGAAAAAGAGATTGTCCTGCTTGATATTGGCAGCCATGATGAGGTTTATTAAGCTGGAAGTACGGAGCCAAATCTCCGTTTGATGTTTGTTGCCTGTCTGCTTGGATATTTTCTTTGTTATTCTTAGATCTAAGGTCGTCGGTCCCGGCCGACAGCCGGGTCTTGTCTGCACATACTCTATTGCAAACTCCCAGCTTTCCTTTATTCTTAATGAGTCTGTTTATTTACCCTTATAACGTGAGTCAGGAATCCCT
>DAOWJU010000096.1 GCA_030640215.1 Desulfuromonadales bacterium | reverse complement strand
ATCGCCGCAGCCATCGGCTCTTCGATCAGGTAGACTTCACGCGCCCCGGCCGACTCAGCGGACTCTTTGACCGCGCGTTTCTCAACCTGGGTGATCCCGGAGGGTACGCAGATAACGATGCGGGGCCGGACTAAAGCTTTACGATTATGGATTTTGCGGATGAAGTAGCGCAGCATCTCTTCGGTGATATCAAAATCAGCAATAACACCGTCCTTCATTGGACGGATGGCGACAATGCTGCCCGGGGTACGACCGAGCATGTTCTTGGCTTCAGTACCGACCGCCAGAACTTTCTTCTGGCCGAGAGCGTCTTTCTGCACAGCAACGACCGATGGTTCACTGACAACAATCCCTTTGCCTTTGAGATAAACAAGGGTGTTTGCAGTACCCAGATCGATCGCCAGATCATTGGAGAACATTCCTAAAAATGCATCAAACAAGTTGACCATAATAAGTGGCAACTCCTTTTAGAGTAAAAGTGGACCGTTAAAAGCCGAGAAAACGTTGTTTACACTAGCAAAAGCCCCCTGCCTTTTCAAGAGATAAAAGGAAAAACGGTTGCATTTATACAGGTGATTGTCTAACATTCGGCCCTATTCCCAAATGACCTGAAAACATCACGAGGAGAAACCCTGACTCATGCTCGACTTTGTCCGTAACAAACAGAAATCAATCATCATCAAATTGGCCTTTGCCATTATCATCCTCAGCTTCGTCATCGGCTATGCCATGCTCTCTACCCCCGGCGGGCCAGGGGGTGAAGATCCAACGGCTGAAGCTGTGGTGGTCAACGGCAAGTCAATTACTTATAACGACTTCCAGAATACCTACAGCAACCTCTATCAACTCTACCAGAATATCTATCAGGACCAGTTCACTCCGGCCCTTGAGAAGCAGCTGAAGCTGGCAGAAAAATCGATCAACAGCCTGATCGATCAGGCGTTGCTACAGGATGAAGCAGAACGTCTGCAGATTGACGTCAGCGGCAAAGAGTTGATCGAAGCGATTGCCCAGATCCCAGCTTTTCAGGAGAACGGTGTCTTCAATAAGGAGCGCTACCTGCAGGTTCTGGCCTACCAGCGCATGAACAGTGATGAATTTGAAGCCATGCAGCGCAGCGAATTGATCACCAACAAGGTCCGCGAACAACTTCAGTCCGGCGTCACCGTCACTGATGCTGATATCGATGAAGAGTTTCGCAATAACAATGAGAAGGTCAATCTCAACTTTGTCAGCCTGACCTCGGCAGCCTTCGAAAGTAAAGTCAAAGTTACAGATGAGGCACTGGAAGCCTTTTTCATCGAGCAACAGGAAGTCTTCCGCACCCCGAACATGGTGGCCCTGCGTTATCTGCAATTTGAACCGCAGCGCTATCTTGACGAAGTGACTTTCGAAGAGAGCGAGATGGAGAGGTACTATCGCCGTCACCTCGACCAGTTTGAAATTCTTGAAAAAATCAAAGCCTCGCATATTCTGATCAAAATTGATGAAGGTACAGAGGATAAGGTCCGTGAGGAAAAACGTGCTTTTGCCGAAAAGCTTCTCGAGGAAGCCAAGTCCGGGAAAGATTTTGCCGAGCTGGCCAGGATCAATTCTGACGACAAAGCCAGTGCGGTCAAAGGTGGCAATCTCGGCTACTTCACCCGCGGTTCAATGGTCAAGCCTTTTGAAGATGCGGCGTTCAGCATGAATCCCGGCGATATCAGCGAGCTGGTGGAGACCACTTTCGGCTACCACATCATCAAAGTGGAAGAGTACACCGAGCCAGGTGTCCGCTCTCAGGAAGATGCTCTGGATGAAGTCAAGGAAGGGCTGCGCGCTGAGAAGGCCAAGCAGCTGGCCTTCGAAAAAGCGATGGACTCTTACAATATCAATCGCAAGACTGGTGATCTCGAAGCAGCCGCAACCGCCAATGAAATCGGACTGAAAGAAACCGGCCCCTTTGCCCGCGACGGCTATATCGACGGTATCGGCCGTAATGAAGAGATCATCAGCGCTGCACTTCTGCTTGAAGAGAACAAGCTGGCCAAGCCAGTCATCACAGACGACGGCGTCATCCTCTTTACTCTGAAGGAACGGATTGCCAGCCATATTCCGGAGCTCACCGAAGTCAAGGATCTGGTCACAGCAGCTTATCGGGCTGCTGAATCGACCCAGCTGGCCAAAACCGCTGCCGAGAAACTGGTCGCAGACTTAAGCGCTGGCGGCAAGCTGATCAAACTGGCCAAGAAAGCTAAATACAAGGTTGAGGAAACCGGTGAGTTCACCCGAACTTACAGCCCCTTCGTGCCACGCCTCGGCACTTCTGAGGAGCTATCTAACGCAGCCTTTGCTTCGGGCGAGGAGCAGACCTCCCTTAACCAGCTCTTCGAGATCCAGAATCGTTTTATCATTGTCGCGATCAAGGAACATATTGCTGCTGACATTACCCAGCTGGATGAAGCCAAACGCGAAGAGCTGCAGAAGTCGATCCTCAGCCGCAAGCAGAACGAGGCAACCGCGCAGCGGCTTGAAGAGCTCCGTAGTACAGCAACGATTCAGATCGCACCGCGCGTCCAAGACGTATTGAACAAGGAGAAATAACCGTGAGTGCTATCGTTCTCGAAACCAATATGCCCAACCTTAAAATGGTCAACCGCGGTAAAGTGCGTGACATCTACGATCTTGGCGAGCATCTGCTGATCGTAACCTCTGACCGCCTCTCCGCCTTTGATGTCATCATGAATGAAGGCATTCCCAAAAAAGGTCAGGTCCTCAACCAGTTTTCGATCTTCTGGTTTAACCAGATGTCCGACATTGTTCCAAATCACATCATTGCCACCGATGTAAGTGACTACCCGGCAGAAACCCACATCTACCGCGACCAACTCGAAGGTCGTAGCATGCTGGTCAAGAAAGCCAAGCCACTGCTGGTTGAATGCATCGTTCGCGGCTATGTTTCCGGCTCAGGGTGGAAAGATTATCAAAAGAATGGCAGCATCTGCGGTATTGCTTTACCGGAGGGTCTGCTCGAAAGCGAGCGACTTGAAAAACCGATCTTTACGCCTTCAACAAAGGCCGAGCTCGGTGAGCATGATGAGAACATCTCTTTTGAAGAAACCATCAAACTCTGCGGTCAGGAGATAGCCGAGCAGGTTCGCGACAAGACTCTGGAGATTTACAGTCGTGCACGTGACTTTGCCTGGGACAAAGGTATCATTATCGCTGACACCAAGATTGAATTCGGTACCATGCCCGATGGCAGTTTGATCTGGATCGATGAGGCGATGTCGCCCGACTCGTCGCGCTTCTGGCCGAAAGATCAGTACAAACCGGGTGGCCCTCAGCAGAGTTTTGACAAGCAGTTCGTACGCGACTACCTTGAAACTCTCGACTGGAACAAGCAGGCGCCACCTCCGCCTCTTCCGGAAGATATCGTTAACAAGACTTCGGAGAAGTACCAGGAAGCGCTCTTTCAACTAACTGGCATCACGCTTTAGAACATTACGCTTACAAAAGGATTGTAGTGCTCCCTCTCTTGCACATGACCAAAGCCATTCTCCTCCTCGGCTGTGCACTTGTCCTTGTTCTTGGCGGTTGCGCAGGCATATCAGGGAAAGACGATCCACGCCCGGTTGAGGAAGTGATCGACCGAGCGGAGCAGCTGATCCAGAGTAAGGCTTATGCCGCAGCAGCACATCAGTACGCAATCGTTATTGCTAAAGATCCTGCCGTAGGACGTTATTACCTCCGTCGCGCGGAAGTTCTCGAACGGATCGACGAGGACAAGGACGCCTTCCGCACCTATGAACGCGCCATGGAGATGGTTCCCGAGGATGATCCAGACCATCTGCAGATCATGCATCGTCTGGCGTTGATCGACGCCAACCACCTTTACAAATTGGATGAGGCCGAAGAGCTTCTGCAAAGGATGCCTGGAACAAGTATCGAAAGATACGATACGGCAGCTTTCCTTTATTACCAGGCCAGCCAGTACGATGAGTCGCTCAATCTGCTTAACAAAGCTCTGGAACGGGTCAGAAGCGACGACCAGAAAGCCCTCCTGCTTTACCATGCCGCCCTGGTTTACCTGAAGCTTGAAGATGAGAAGAACACCTTCGGTTCACTCTACTATTCGATTAACAACGCCGAACATCTCGGCTTGATTCGTGATATTGAGCAGCTCTGGCAAGAGATTAATTAGTTTTCGTCTGGAAACGGCCCTTTTCCGCAATCTCTGCGTCAATCTGCACATTTGATTGTGCGGCGTAAAGAACTACGCCTCCGCTCAAATGCTTGACTTCCTTGACCTTGCGAAAAATTGCTCGCTTCCAAATCGAAAACTACACTTGCGGCCATCCAGAGTTTCCGTATGGAGATTAATTAGTTTCTGTGCGGAATGCAGCAACGCTTCAGGAATCAACAGTAAATTCAAGTAAAGCTGACAAACAATTTACTGATGCAGGGTCACCGTTTAATACAAAAAGCTGTTGACACTCCGGTATCGCTCTGTTATAAATCTGCACCTGTTTGGGGCTATAGCTCAGCTGGGAGAGCGCCTGAATGGCATTCAGGAGGTCAGCGGTTCGATCCCGCTTAGCTCCACCAAACAAATTAAAGGGTTAGCAGAAATGCTAACCCTTTTTCTTTTCTTTGATAGTTCTATTGGTAGTCGATTTTCGTAATTTTAATGCTTTTTGCACAAAAATAGCGACTACCAACACCCTTCCTTTTTGGATTAACTTCCTAAAAGAAGAATCTGTCCAGCCATTTATCGCCACCTTGCTCATCCCAGAGTTCTTGAATATCACACCACCGGCTTCTTGAATTTTCTGACGGAGGATGAATCGCAAAAATAGCCTATTCTACTGGATTCTCCATTACCATTTGTGGCTTTCCTCTCCTCTCAGATTGCAGGAATTACAAGAAAACTCGAAATCTGCCCTCTGACGACCCATAACATCGGATAATACAACATATAGGAACGTTCTGCTGTCCATCACACTTCGTTAAATAACCTTGGTTTCATCATGCCGTTATGGACGGAGGCATAGAACTGAAGGCTCTCCTCCCTGTTATTCTGCTTATCTGCAAGTGTAAAACGGCATAAAGATTAAACTTTGTTATAGTTTTAAACACACAAAGTTTTCTTTTGTATTTTGCATTGATAATCTAACAAAACAAGAGGTATTTATGCGAATTGCAATGCTTTCTCCAATTGCATGGAGAACACCGCCGCGCCATTATGGCCCGTGGGAAAGTGTTGTTTCTCTGCTGACCGAAGGTTTACTAGCCAAAGGGGTGGAGGTGACGCTCTTTGCGACTGCTGATTCCAGGACAGCGGGGGCTCTTCGGGCTGTTTGCAGAGTCGGTTATGAGGAAGATGAACATGCTGATCCTAAAGTTTTGGAATGCCTGCATATTTCCGAGATTTTCGAGCGTGCCGAGCAGTTTGATCTCATCCATAATCACTTTGACTTTTTGCCATTAACATACAGTGGCCTTGTCTCTACCCCGCTGGTTACCACTATCCACGGTTTTTCATCCCCCCGCATCCTGCCTGTTTATGAAAAGTACAACAAACAAGCCCACTATGTTGCCATTAGCGAGGCAGACCGGTCACCTAAGCTGGACTATATTGCCACGATTCATCACGGTATAGATCTTGACGAATTCAACTTCAATGCAAAGCCTGACAATTATCTTCTTTTCTTTGGCCGAATCCATCCCGACAAAGGCGCGAAGGAGGCGATTGAGATAGCAATGGGGACGGGCCGAAACCTCATAATGGCAGGTCCGATTCAGGATGAAATCTACTATGAGCGTGAGGTGGAACCCCACCTTGACACAAACGGCATCACCTACGTGGGAAACGTCGGTCCGGAAAAGAGAGATGAGCTTCTGCGTAATGCCCATGCCCTGTTACACCCCATCAATTTCAATGAACCATTCGGGCTGT
>DAOWJU010000120.1 GCA_030640215.1 Desulfuromonadales bacterium | reverse complement strand
TTGTTGCGCGTCTGGACGACGGAGAAGCAGGTAGGCGATTTCTCCATACATCTCCATATATTGAACCTGTCGATACGGCAAAAGGCCTGACAACTTTGGTTCGCGAGGATTCGTACAGTCAACAATCTGCACCTTGCCAGACTTGTTCAATACCAGGAGAAAGTTTCCCTGACGAAATGCTTGTAAGGGCTCCCCTGAGAGGAAGAGTTCGGCCACTGAGCCTTGGGAAAAATCCGCAACATCCTTAACCGCCTGAAGCCCTCCAAATCCATGGCCTTCCAGCTTTCCAGCATCAACGTCAGTGGCTCGCGAGAGTTCATCCCATATTTCAGAAAAACCCGGCAAACGACCATCATCTGGCCCTAATGGTAACAATATCTTAGAAAACTCCGTAGATTGTTCGGCGGTTTTAACAAGGGAGATTCCTCCCTTCTGGCTCTCAAATATGGCAGAGGGGTTTAAGTGTGTATGGAAAAATTGATCTCCCTCAAGCTCAAACAACATGACAAAAACAGCCGTGACCATCAAGGCGTAGATGGAAAGGGCACATCCCCAGTAAATAACTTTTCGAAGAGGTTTATTCATAAGAATAAATGTCGCATCAATAATGAAACGACTTAATACAGTACCGTTAGTGAACTGAAGCAGGGGCCGAATTCTGTGACAAGGCATCAGCACCAAGCCAGCGGACCAAAACATCTTTCAATTCAGATTGGCGGAATGGTTTACTGAGGAAATCGTTCATACCAGCCGCAAGGCATTGCTCCTCATCTTCCGCGCGAGCGTACGCTGTCAAAGCGACAATCGGTGTCGAAAGCCCCTGAGCGCGTAATTGAGCCGTTGCCTCGAAACCATCTAACTTCGGCATCTGACAATCCATTAAAATCAGGTCAACCTTTTCATCTGCGAGGAAATCAATCGCGGCCTGACCGTCATCGACAATCATTAGTTCAATGCCCAACTGCTGCAACAGAATCGAGATCAGACTCTGCGTCGTCGGGTTGTCCTCAGCAAGCAGGACGCGCCTGACTCCTGAGGCAACGGGCTCGTCGGCAAGAGGAGCATCTGGAGCAGAAGACTTTGGCGACAAGAGAGTGGGGACAGCTGTGGGGAGCTTTGGCAAGGAAGAAGGCTTTGACAAGGGGGATTGCTCGGTTATAAACAAAGGCAATTCCGACTGTTTGGAGAGCGGCATTGGCAACTGAACAGTAAAGGTGCTGCCCTCGCCGAGCTGACTTGCAACCGTAACCTGCCCGCCCATCAACAGGGCCAACTCTTTGGTGATCGCCAAGCCCAGCCCTGTCCCGCCATATTTACGGGTCGTACTACTGTCGCCCTGATCAAAAGAATCAAATATCCGTGACAAAGCTTCTGGCGGGATACCAACTCCGGTATCCTGAACGACGAAGAGCCAGTCAGACATTCCTTCCGTGGGGCGACTCGTTGCCAACAGCGAAATCGTGATTTTCCCGGCCTCGGTAAACTTGATCGCATTGCCAATCAGATTCACCAAAATCTGGCGAATACGACTAGGATCCCCGTCCACAATCGGCAGACCAGCAGAGGCTTCCATGACAATCTCAATGCCTTTGGCATGAGCATTCACATTCATCAGGCAGGCCACATCTTCAGTGATTCGAACGAGATCTATGGGCACAGAATCGATCTCCAGGCGCCCGGCTTCAATCTTTGAGAAATCAAGAATATCGTTGAGAATAGTCAACAGAGCATCACCAGACCGATAAATCGTTTCAACTAACTGGTGATCCTGTTCGGCAAGATCTTTCTGCCGCAAAATGTCTGCCATGCCCAGGACACCGATCATCGGCGTACGTAGTTCATGGCTCATATTTGCCAGGAAGCGGGACTTGGCAACGGTTGCCTGCTCCGCTCTCTCTTTTTCTGTTTCCAGTGCCCGGGTCCGCACCTGGACTTCCAGTTCGAGATTCTTGCGGTGGCGTTCCAGCATCTGATCGCGCTCTTTCAGGGCACGCATCATTTCATCAAAACCATGAAAGAGCAGGCTAAACTCATCATCAGTCTCTTTTGGCACGAAACCAACCAGACGCTTCTCGCGAGAGATCTGTTGCATCTGCGAGGCAAGCTGTTCAACCGGACCTGAGATGCTCCGTTGCAGACGCACACTTAACAGATAGGTCATCAGCATGGCTGCGCCCATAGCCAGTAGCCAGCCAAGAGCGAGGTGCAATTGATGCTTGCGCAAATCGATGAGTTCTATGCTGAGATAAGTATATCCGACATGACCACCCTCAAAAGAGATCGGCATAAAATACGCAAGTCGATCATCCTCTTGCCAGCTCTGTTCACCCCCCTGCTGCACTCCCTCTGCGATCTGGCGGGCCTCAATCTGGAGGAATTTCAATTCTTTTGCCGAGTCGATGCGAATGTGGCTGTTCTGGGACCGTGAGTAACCGACAACCGACTTACCGTTCGGCAAGATGAGATAGGCTGAGACAACATCTTTGCGAGCGGAGAGGGAGTTTAGGATACTCCGGACACCAATATAGTCCTTGATCGTCATGGGTAACTGCGCATTCGTTGAAATCAGCTCGGCCAGAGAGCTAATATCATCACGGGCAGTATCCTGCTTATGCTTCAGTTCAAAAAAAACAAACTGCAGAGAAGTCAAGAACAGCACGAGCATGCTGACCAGGAATATAATACCCGTCATCTTCTGTTGGACGGAACGCGGCTTGCGAATTGGCATGGATATTCCGGACCCCCTGCACCGGAAATTTAGAGGTAAAACTCAAAGGACTTTAGCAGCTAAGCTCTCACATGAAAAGAGAAACCGCAGGAGTGTAAACAGGCGACCATCGAGATCAGTCGGAGCAATATTCTTGACCCCACTTGCACATCAACTTTAATATGGGCTCAAGACTTCTACCTTTATCAGTCAATGAATACTCAACTTTTGGGGGCACCTCTGGATAGACTTCACGGTGGACCAGTCCGCCCCGTTCCAATTCTCGCAACTGTTGGGTCAACATCTTCTGCGTGACCCCGTTCATGCGGCGCTTCAGTTGACTGAAGCGCAAGGTTTTCTGACAAAGATGCCAGAGAATCACCCCCTTCCACTTGCCACCAATCAGATTTAGCGTAATCTCTACACCACAGCGATGATCGTACGTCTCTTTCACAGAACCTCCAAAAACGCATAGTATCTTTTTGGGTACTATAGCACTAAAAGGTATGTACTTGATGTAACCGCCCATACATGCTTAACATATACTCCAGAATAAAACTAGATTCGTCATCAGTGTTAAAGATACTCACAAATTTTCCAGAGAAAGGAACCTGCAATGACCGAACAATTCAAAGCCCTGATTGTTGAAGAACAGCCGGAGAAAAAATTTACACGCAAGATTGGCGACCACGTTATCAGCGACTTGCCTGAAGGTCCGCTACTGATCAAGGTCCACTATTCCTCCCTGAACTTCAAAGACGCTCTATCCGCCACCGGAAACCGTGGTGTGACCAGGAATTTCCCACACACCCCCGGTATTGATGCCGCCGGTGAAGTTATCGAAGATGCCAGCGGCACCTTCAAGCCTGGCGATCAGGTCGTGGTCACCGGCTGGGATCTGGGGATGAACACTTCTGGAGGCTTTGGTGAATATATCCGTATCCCGGCCGAATGGGCAATCGCCCTGCCTGCAGGGCTCTCACTACGCGATAGCATGATTCTCGGCACTGCCGGTTTCACCGCAGGACTTTCTGTCCATGCCCTGGCTGAACGAGTCGCTGTCGATGCGGGAAAAATTCTGGTCACAGGAGCAACCGGCGGCGTTGGTTCCGTTGCCGTTGCCCTGCTGGCGAAGGCTGGCTACCAGGTGGTTGCCGTGACTGGCAAAGCAGACCAGGTCGAGTTTCTCAAGAGTCTGGGTGCCAGCGAAGTTATTAGCAGAGACGCAATCATGGAGAATGCAGACCGGCCGATGATGAAAGAACGCTGGGCCGGTGCGATCGACGTGGTTGGCGGCGAAATGCTGGCGGCAGTTCTTAAATCGACCCGCTACGGTGGCACCGTGACCTGCTGCGGCCTGGTCGGTTCCCCGGAACTGCCAGTCAATGTTTTCCCCTTCATCCTGCGTGGTGTCAGCCTGCTTGGTATCGACTCAGTGCAATCTCCAACAGAGCCGCGCCTGGCCGTCTGGAAGATGCTTGCCAATGAATGGAAGATCAATCTGGAGGCACTGGTCAACGAGGTCGCGCTTGAAGAACTGGAAGGACCAATCCAGGCGATACTCAAGGGGGAGTCGCGCGGTCGTGTGCTGGTAAAATTATAGCCTTTCCCGAAAGATTATGGCACTATCCAGCCCCGCCTCACAGCGGGGTTTTTATTTTCAATATCAGCTATCAATCAGAGACCAGTGCGCTACAATTAATCATCACAATGACACTATAGAATGGAGCATCTGATGAACAACAAACTCCCCCTGCCAGGCACGCGGCTTGGCAGTTTTCTTGTCCAGGAACAATTACCGGTTCCAGAGCTGAACCTTACCGCCATCACCCTGCGTCATGAACCGACTGGTGCCCGCCTGCTGCACCTGGCCTGCGACGACCCGAACAACGTCTTTGCCATCGGCTTCCGCACGCCACCGCCGGATTCAACCGGCATTGCTCACATTCTGGAGCATACGGTGCTCTGCGGTTCGCAGAAATATCCGGTTCGCGATCCATTTTTTGCCATGCTCAAACGCAGCTTGAACACCTTCATGAATGCTATGACAGCTGCCGACTGGACTCTCTACCCCGCCGCCAGCATGAACCGCAAAGACTTCTACAACCTGCTGGGGATTTACCTTGATGCCACCTTCTTTCCCTTGCTGCGTGAGCAGGATTTCCTCCAGGAAGGCCATCGCCTCGATTTTGCGGATGAAAACGATCCGGAAAGTCTGATGATCAAAGGCGTGGTCTTCAATGAGATGAAGGGTGCCATGGCTGACCCGTCGTCATTGCTGGGACGCCGCCTCAATGCCGCCCTTTTTCCAACTAACTGTTATGGCCAGAATTCCGGTGGAGAACCGCTGGTTATCCCGGAACTGACCTGGGAGGAGCTACGCGCGTTCCATAAAAGTTACTATCACCCGAGCAACAGCTGGATCTTCACCTACGGCAATCTGCCGCTCGAGGGACACTTGCAACAGATTGACGAACTGGCCTTGAGTCGTTTTGAACGGCAAGAAGTTGACAGCGAGATCCCCCTGGAACAACGTCTGACTGAGCCGATACGCACGACACAGACTTTCCCGGTTGGTCCCGATGACGAGTTACAACAATGCAGCATGGTACAGATGGCCTGGTTGACTTGCCCGATCGAGGATACCTTTGAGCGCGCAGCCACCGGCATCCTGTCAAACCTGTTGATGGGTAACCCGGCCGCCCCGCTCTACCAGGCTCTGATCGAATCAGGTCTGGGCCGCAACCTTTCCCCAGGCACCGGCTATCACGACGATTATCGCGACACCTTCCTCTCGGTTGGCCTACAGGGCACTGAACCGGAGAAGTTACCGGAGATCGAAGCATTAATCCTCGACACCCTTGAGCAGGTCGCTAAAGACGGCTTTCCGCAGGAACGCATCGATGCCGCCCTGCATCAATACGACTTAGCCAATCGTGAGGTTACTGGTGACCAGTATCCTTATGGCCTTGGCCTGTTGATGCGCCTGTTCGGTCCCTGGCTGCATGTTGAGGATCCGTTCAGCACGCTGCAGATTGGTCAGAATCTTGACCGGCTCAGAAGCGCCGCAACGGACCCGGAGTTTTTCCCGAAGTTGATTCGCCAGCGCCTGCTCGACAACCCACACCGGGTCACCTTGTTGCTACGCCCCGATCTCGAGCACAGTCAACGTGAGGAGCAGGCCTTTGCCGAACACCTGAACGAGATACGACAAAAGCTCGATGATGCGGCCATCACTGAGATCAAGGCCAATGCTGCCGAACTGCAACGCAGTCAGGAAGCACCAGAGGATACCAGCTGCCTACCGATCCTCGAAATGACGGACATCGAGGCTGAAGAACAGGTGACTCCTTTTCGAACAAAAACAACTGCGGGTTGTGAAACTTTCTGGTTCACCCAACCGACCAACGGCATCACCTATCTGAACCTGCAGTTCGATATCGACGGGTTGAATGACTCCTTACAACCGTACCTGCCGATCTTTTGCACCCTGCTGCCACAGATCGGTGCCGCAGGACACGATTACCTGGCCATGTCACGTCGCATCACAGCAGCCACCGGCGGCATTCGCCTCGGTACCAACCTGCTGGAGAGCCCCCTTGACCTGGACCGTATGCGGCCCTTCCTGGAAGTCAAAGGCAAGGCTCTCGATCACAATCAGACAACTCTTTGCGAAATTTTGCGTGACATGCTGAGCGCACCTGACTTTAGCGATCTCAACCGGCTACGTACGGTCATTGGTCAGGTCAGAACATCCGTGGAGAATTCGATCCCTGGAGCCGGCCATTCCTTCGCCGCTCGTGCCGCGGCAGCATCACTGACCCCCACCGCTGCCCTGCGCGAAGCATGGAGTGGCATGACGCAGGCACAGACGATTCAGCATGCCAGTGATCTTGATGACCAGGGAATGGCTGAACTGGCTGAGACATTTAAAGCGATCGCTGCACAGTTATTGGTTGCAAATCGAGTAACAGTCGCCGTAACCGCGGAAGAATCTGCTCAGCAGAGTATGGCAGCACCCTTGTCAAGCCTGCTTGCCGCCCTGCCGGACCAAGCCAAATCATCACCTGAGCTGGCGATACCATTCACGAGCCTGGCGATACCATTCACGAGCCTGGCGAGCGCCACCGGCTGGCACCACAATCTTCCCGTTGCCTACGTGTCACGCGTCTTCCGCACCGTCCCCTACACCCACCCGGACGCCCCGGCCCTGATGGTGCTTGCCAAATTGCTGCGTGCTGATTTCCTGCATCGCGAGATCCGTGAAAAAGGCGGCGCTTACGGTGGCATGGCTGGCTACAACAGTGACGGCGGTCTCTTCTCCATGCTCTCTTACCGCGACCCGCATCTGGAGCGCACGCTTGACGTCTACCAGCAGGCAGTTAAATGGGCCTGTCAGGGGGAATTCAGCGATGAGATGATCAAGCAATCAATTCTGACTGCTTTTGCCGAGCTTGACCGTCCCCTCTCGCCGGGCAGCAGAGGTTACCGCGAGTTTGTCCATCAACAACAGGGCCTAACTCACGAGATGCTGCAGTCTTTCCGTGACGGTATTCTCGCCATGGATCAGAAAAAACTGGCCCAGGCTGCACAGCGTTATCTGGATAATGGTTTTGCCTCCAGTTCGGTGGGGGTTCTTGCTGGGGATGAGATGTTCAGTAAGGCAGAAGAGGCTCTGGCGAAGATGAATATGCAGATGAAACGTTTGGGCAGTTAGTAGTTTTTTTTAACGCAAAGTCGCAAAGGATAAAGAAAGAGCGCAAAGAGAATCTATTTCGGGATAAAGAATAAAACCCGAGCTTTAAGAATTTATTGCGTCTTTACTAGCTTTCCTTGGCGTCTTTGCGTTAACTTTCTGTACTGACTATAGTCGCAAACTAACAATTCCACAGATCACTCTTAAGTTGACGAGACACGTAAATGACAACAGACTTACCCAAGAATCAGTTCGCCAGCGACAATTACGCTGGCATTTGTCCTGAAGTCTGGCAGG
>DAOWJU010000309.1 GCA_030640215.1 Desulfuromonadales bacterium | reverse complement strand
CGACAACCACCGAGTTTGTTATTCTGACCGTGGAATCGGTGTTGTACGATCTTAAAACTGAGGAGATGATCTGGTCTGCTCAACTGGAAACAGTTCTGGAAGGAAATATCGAGAAAATGATGCAGGATTATGCTAAAGAAGTCACTAAAGATCTTAAAGCAAATAACCTTATCTGATGATGTAAGGTTCTCTTTGATAGCTCTGGACAAAAAGCCCATTCGCTAGAATGGGCTTTTTGTGTCTTTGCTCCGCGACTCCGCGTTAAAATCTTTTTTTGCTATCCAAAGTATCCGGAATTAAGTGACCATTCTGGCTCGTCAAATAAACCAAAACCCCTATAAATAATTACGTCTTGACGGTGTGTTTCGGTGAGAAGTCATGCTATACTTCACAATCATTTTTATGGGGTAAACAGATGCCTAATTTCACTGTAATTTTTGCTCATGGACGCGAGAGTGGTCCATGGGGAACAAAAATCAGGGTGCTTGCTAAAGTGGCCGAGCAACTTGGTTGTCGGGTTGTCAGCCGTGACGATAGTGATAACTGTGATCCCGAGCTGCGTGTTGTCAGATTAATTGATGAGGCTAAATCGATTGAGGGTCCGGTTGTGTTGGTTGGTTCAAGTATGGGTGGTTACGTGGCGACTGTCGCCTCCCAGACCGTGCGGCCGGTTGGCTTGTTTCTCATGGCCCCTGCGCTAGGTTTGCCAGGTTATGCCAATCAGGAACCACGACCGGTCAGCCGTGAATTGACAGTTGTTCACGGCTGGGATGACGATGTCGTCCCGGCTGAGCCAGTGCTTGCTTTTGCCAGAAAGCATCAAGCGATGCTGCACCTGGTGCCAGCCGGTCATGCGCTCCTCGAACAGATTGACTGGCTGCCGCAGATCTTTGAATTCTTTCTTGCCCGTTGTCTACAGTTTGACGGTAACATGGCAAAAGAACGATTGCTGGCTACACTTTAACTTCCAGATGCTTTGAGTCCCTATGGCTGCCAAAGAGAGAATTGACAAACTGCTGGTTCAGCAACAGTTAGCAGGCTCGCGTGAACGGGCCAGAGCCCTGATTCTGGCTGGCCGTGTCCTGGTTGATGATCAAACCGTAGATAAGGTTGGAACCCAGGTTTACCTTGACGCCTCCATTCGTCTGCGCGGAGAAGATATCCCTTTTGTTTCCCGCGGTGGACTGAAGTTGGCCAAAGCCTTGGAACATTTCGATGTTGCCGTCACTAGATATATCACTATTAATGTTGGGGCTTCGACCGGCGGGTTTACCGACTGTTTACTGCAAAATGGTGCTGCAAGGGTTGTTGCTGTTGATGTCGGCTATGGTCAGTTAGCCTGGAAACTGCGTGATGATGCCAGGGTAGTGAACCTTGAACGAACCAACATCAGACATTTGACCACAGAACAACTTGAAGTAACTCCCGAACTTGCGGTGATCGATGCCTCATTTATCTCGCTGGAAAAAGTATTGCCAGCTACCCTTGCTTTGCTGAAACCTGGTAGTGATCTCGTAGCCCTGATCAAACCGCAATTCGAAGTGGGCAAGGGTCAGGTGGGCAAGGGGGGTGTGGTCCGTGACCCGAAGCAGCACATTCAAGTTGTCGAAAAAATCAAACTTCTGGCGACAGAACTTGGCTGCCAGGTCTTGGACGTTTGTGAAAGCCCGCTCCTCGGTCCGAAGGGTAACCATGAATTCCTGATTCATCTGCGAATGGAGAAGGGCTTATGAGTCATCAGGTCTATTTTCTTGGCGCCGGACCCGGTGATCCAGAGTTGCTGACCCGTCGTGCAGAACGCCTGCTCAGAGAATGTCAGGTGGTTTATCTACCGCCTCTTTATGATCAGACGTTTGCCGAACTTCTCGATGGTAAAGAACTGTTTATCCCCTTTGATCTTTATTTTGCTGATCTGATCAAGCTTATTAAAGAGCAATTGGCCAACGGCCCGGTTGCTTTCCTGGTGCCAGGCGATTTAACTTTCTATTCCCCTTTTCAGGCTGTAGTCGACGCACTGGGTGAGCTGGCTGTTGTCGTGCCTGGCGTTGGTACTGCCAATGCCGCCTCTGCGCTTCTGAAGAAAACCCTTGATCTCCCCGGCGTCTGCAGTCGTGCCATTCTTGCTTCGCCGCGGACCCTCGGTGATGGACCTGATGCACCAACCATGGGTGATCTCGCCGAACCAGGCGTTTCACTCTTGATCTACATGAATAATCTGCCTTTGCCAGAGTTGGTTGCCCAGTTACGTAATGGCTATGGTAAGGATGTTCCGATCGCTTTAGCCCACCGGGTTGGTCTACCTGATGAAGAAATCATTGTGGCGACGCTTGATACCATCGTAGCAAGGGTAGGTTCCAGAGATTTCTTCAATCTGGACAGCCCCAACCCGAGGCCCGCCCTGACATTGCTTCTGGTTGGCGAAAGCTTGACCGCCGATGCCGATCCAACCTGGTGGGATTATCGCCGCGATCATATCTGGAAGCACCAGGACAACAGTTAAGATGCGTATTATCTCGCCGGTCGATAATCTTAACGAAGCCCGCTTGCTTTTGCAGGCAGGAGCTGATGAACTTTATGGCGGCTATCTCCCGGCAGAGTGGGCTGATTACAGTCTCGCCGCTTCACTCAACCAGCGAACATTTTCGTCTGCACAAATTGTTTCTGAAGAGGAACTTTCTGAAATTATCGCTCTTGTGAAGGCCCATGATTGTCGCTTTGCGCTAACTTTGAATGCTCCTTTCTACACGGATAAACAGTTTCCTCTGATGGTTGAATATGTCGACCAGATGGTGGCTTTAGGCATTGACAGTCTGATCCTTGCCGATCCTGGTTTGTTGCGACTTTTGAAAAAGCGTCATACTCATCTTGAGTATCATGCCAGTACACTTGCCCATCTCACCAATGCCGGTGCGGTTCGCTTTATGGCAGAGCAGGGCGTACAACGCGTTGTCCTGCCCAGGCATCTCACTGTGGCTGATATGGCATCAATCGTACGACAGGTTCCAGATGTCCTGTGTGATGCCTTCCTGCTGGTTGGCAAATGTCCGAATAGTGAGGGGCTGTGTACTTTTCACCACTCCAGCCCTGAAAAAATATGGCCTTGTGAAATCCCGTATGAAGTTGCTCCACTTGGCGAAGGGGCCTCTCCACGATTGCAGCAGGCGATGCAGCGGCAAGGCAGTTGGTCGGAAAGTAACCGTCGTCACGGTTGTGGTCTTTGCGCTATACCTCCTCTGCTGGAGGCTGGTGTCCACGGTTTGAAACTGGTTGGTCGAGGTGCACCGACTGTACAGAAAGTTAGAAATGTTGCTTTAGTAAGGGATTTTCTTGCCCTGACAGAGGGTGCCACTGATTTCGTAGAATATCGGCGTCTGGCACTGGCCGCTCACAGGGAAAGATTCGGTGCGGCCTGCCAGCAGAACGTCTGTTACTATCCTGAGTTTTTTGATGGGCCAGAGTTTCTTGATGGGCCAGAGTTTCTTGATGGGCCAGAGTTTCTTGATGGGGGAGCAGCATGACGCGTTTACTGGGTAGTGCACGTATAGAGACTCTGGCAAAAGAAGAGAGTGTTCGTGGTGTGCTTGTACGTATGGTGATGGAGGAAGCAGAGCGTGCAGACAGTGAAGAACTGATGCTGTTGGAAAATACTCTGCAGTTGCTCTTGACCCGTTTTCAGTCCCTTGGGGGGGGGGATGCCTCATGATACTGCGTAGTGTAGAGCTTGAAAGTTTCGGTCGATTCCGGAGCCAGACGATAGAGTTCCGGCGTGGTATGAACCTGGTTATCGGTCCGAATGAGGCGGGTAAATCAACTATTGCAGAAGCTATTCCTGCTGTCCTTTTTGGTACAGATAGACTGGAGAGGTTTAAACCCTGGGGTCGTAATGTTTGTTCCGCGATACTCTTTTTTGAAGGTCAGGGACGCACGATCAAAGTCAGACGTAATCTGATTACGGATGAAGTTGAATTGGTTGAAAAAGATGATCTTTATCACGTCCTGTCGCAATTTTCCGGGAAGGTCCCTCTGCGTGGACGGAGTGCTTCTTGCCGCGAGTATCGTCTACTCATTGAATCTTTACTCGGGGTTGCCGATGAAAGCTTGTTCCGGGCCACTTATTTTTTTGGCCACCAGCCAAAAGAGTGGAGTGGCGACAAGCTTGCGCAAAAGCTGAGAACGCTGATTGGCGGTACTGCAGAGGCAGATTATGCAGAGATTCTTGATGGCCTGCTGGATGAGCATTTTCAGCTGACACGCAGCAATCCATGGGGGCGCGATAAACAGCGTGATCGCGACTATGAAGAAGTCTGTAAGCAGTTGGCAGAGCAGGGTGAACCTGAAGCTGTTGACTCTGTCCCGGTTTTTGTAGAGATGGATAGCTCTGCTGATATCAAAGAGCAGCTTGAAAAGCTTTCCGGTGAGCTGGAAAATGACCGGCAGGAATATGGAAAAGGTTTACGGTACATCGAGCGTGTACGCCGTCAAGGGCTTGAAACATCAGAAAAAATGACTGTAGATGTTGTTGAAAAATCTCCGGAAGATCTTGAGTCTACGGTCAAAAATGGGGCCTTGTCAGAGCAACTCGTTGCCGTTGGCTTGCCGAAAAACCCGCCGCGTGAGTTGCCGGAGTTGCTGGCTGAAGCCGCGGAGGTCAGACAGGCTTTTGCCGAACTGCAGCAGCCTTTCTCTGTGCTTAATAATCGAGAGAAGAGGACTCCTGTGGTGCCATGGTTGATGCTTTGTGCAACGGTTTCCCTTCTCATTGCCGGAGGCGCTTTGGCTTGGTGGCAGAATTTCCAGTTTCTATGGATCTCGCTGGCGGCTGGCGTGTGTAGCGCTTTACTTCTCGGCTGGGGTGGCTGGCGTCACATTACAAGAAAAAAGGCTTTGGCCTTATGCAGTAAGGAACGCAGTCATCTTGAGCAGCAAAAGCTGGTAGCGCAGAAACGACAGGCCGACCTCACTGATCGTTGTGAGGCCCTTGGGCTGCCATCCTCTGCGATAGATCTGGTCAGGGTGCAAAAGCTGGTTACGGTACATCGTGCGTTGCTCGAAGAGTGGTGGAAATGTGGCGATTTGCCTGTGGCAGAGAGCGGTGTACCTCTGAACGTTAGTGAAAGTGAAAGTGAAAGTGAAAGTGCAGAGACGACAGCGAGTGCCGATACATTAGTCGTCAGCAAAGAGGCAGTGCAAGAGTTGCAACAACTTGAAGCGCGCATGTCTGAATTTGAGGTAGAATTGAAGCGG
>DAOWJU010000342.1 GCA_030640215.1 Desulfuromonadales bacterium | reverse complement strand
TGACGACTTATCAAAGAGCTTTGCAAGGTCACTTGACTCATCTGCACCTTCCAGAGCGGACTTCCGAGCGAAAAATGCCCGAGGTGCAGCTGATTGATCTGGCACAGCATGAGGGCGAGAGCCTGTTGAGCGAACCATTGCAGAATGCTCTGTCTGAAGCTTTGGAGGCCGGAGAACAGGCATTGCTACTGCTTAACCGCAGGGGCTATGCGCCGTTTTTGCTCTGCCATGATTGCGGTGCCTCGCTGCGTTGCCCGAACTGTGATATTACCCTGACCTATTCCCAGGTGCAGCGTTCACTACGTTGTCATTACTGCGATTTCCACCAGAGCCCACCAAATAATTGTGATCGCTGCAATGGTGTCCGGCTGCTTCCGGAGGGGATGGGTACCGAACGCCTTGAAGAAGAAATTCGACAGAACTATCCTGATGCCCGGGTCGCACGTATGGACCGGGACACCACCAGCCGCAAGGGAGCTCATCATCGGCTGATAGAGCAGATGATGGCTGGCGAGATCGATATTTTAATCGGTACCCAGATGATTGCCAAGGGTCACGATTTCCCGTCAGTCACTCTGGTCGGAGTACTCAATGCCGATACGGCCCTGAACCTGCCGGACTTCCGCAGTGCCGAGCGGGTCTTCTCATTACTCAGTCAGGTTGCTGGCCGGGCAGGGCGGGGAGAGCGACCCGGCCGCGTCATGATTCAGACTTATGCCGCCGATAACTACGCCTTTGATTATGTCGCCCGTCACGATTATCAGGGTTTTGCTGAACTTGAACTTTCCCAGCGCCAGGCTCTGGCATATCCACCCTTCGGTTATCTGGTTCACCTGGTGTTGAGTGGCAACGATGAAAGTAAAGTTCATAATGCGGCCGAACAAATCTGTGCCAATCTGACCCCAGGAGCCGCAGATGTGGAAATCCTTGGTCCGGCGCCGTGTCTCCTGCCGCGTCTGCGCAACAAACACCGGGTGCAGATTCTTCTGAAAGCAACGCAGCGTGATCCACTACGCCGTCAAATTGAACAATTGGATCGTTTACGGTCGAAGCTGACTGCCGGTGTCGTACTCACTGTTGATGTCGATCCGGTTGATATGTTTTGATAAGATAGTTTACCGCAGGTCAATCCTGTCCAGAGAATAAGGGCTTATGAAGAAACTAAGTTTATTGATTATTGTCGGCGTGTTGCTCATCTCTGCTTGTGCCAGACCACCTGAACCACCCCCGGTTGTTGAGAAGCCTGTCGTTGCAAAGCCGGTTACGGAAGAGGGCGTTCCGACACTGCAGCCTGTCGCCTGGCAAGAGGTTTCCGGTTGGCAAAAAGACAACCCGAGCCTGGCTCTCGGTGCTTTTTTGAAGAGCTGCTCAGCACTGCGTTGGCGACCGCAATGGCAGTCATCCTGCCAGGAGGCGGCTGCTCTGGAGCATGCTTCCAAAGCTGAGGTCCGTACTTTCTTCGAACGCAACTTTGTACCGCATCAGGTCAGTCAGTCGAATGGCTCGAACGATGGCCTGCTGACCGGGTACTATGTCCCCGATCTTAAGGGCAGTCGTACTGCTTCGGCAGATTACCCTTACCCACTCTATCATCGCCCGGATGATCTCCTGGTGATCGACCTGAGCGATCTCTATCCTGATCTTGGCAACTACCGTCTGCGTGGCCGCGTTGAAGGGAATCGGGTGGTCCCTTACTGGGGTCGGAGTGATATTGACGGGCAGAGCCAACCGTTGGTTGGCCAGGAACTTTTCTGGGTGGCAGACGCTGTTGAACTGTTCTTTCTGCATATCCAGGGGTCGGGCCGCATCATGCTTGATAATGGTGAACGGGTGATGGTCAACTACGCAGACCAGAACGGCCATCCCTATAGATCAATCGGTAAATATCTGATTGATCGCGGCGCCATGAGTCGTGATCAGATGTCGATGCAGAATATCCGGGCCTGGGTCCGGGACAATCCGAGTGAGAGTGGTATGGTTCTGAACCAGAACCCGAGTTATGTCTTTTTCAGAGAGTTAGATGGCGCTGTACAGAGCCCTCCCGGAGCCTTGGGTGTTCCTCTGACTCCTGGTCGCAGCCTGGCTGTCGACCGGCGCTATATTCCGCTTGGGGCACCCGTTTTTGTCGAAACCACCTGGCCCAACAGTGAACAGCCGTTACAGCGTTTGATGATGGCCCAGGATACCGGTGGGGCTATCAAGGGCAGGATTCGTGGTGATTTTTTCTGGGGTATGGGCGATCAGGCTGGAGAACAGGCCGGGCGCATGAAACAACCCGCTAAATTCTGGGTCTTCCTCCCTCGTGTTGCGTCAACGACAAACTGAGTCCAACGGAGAATTCACAATGAGTATGATTTGTCGATATTTGCATCTCTGTCTGTTGGTGTTGCTGGCCTGTGTGGCTGGAGCAAATGACTTGTATGCGTTTACCGCTGACAAGGGCATGCTTCTGGTTGCGAACGAGCAACTCACAGACCCGCGCTTTCGTGACCGGGTTATCCTCTTGATACAGCATGATACTCAGGGCAGCGCCGGTCTGGTGGTCAACCGAACCAGCCGCTTACCTTTGGCAACGATTCTTCCGGAAGGATCAAAATTGGCCCGGCAGGGGATGACACTCTCTTATGGTGGCCCGGTGGAGCCGCAAACTCTGCTCGCTCTGGTGACAGTTCGAAATTATCCACCAGAACCAGCGGACGAGATTATTGCTGGCGTCTATGTCACAGGAGTGGGTGTTCTCGATGAGTGGCCTGAATTTGCTGATGAGGTGGTGGATTACCGGGCGTTTGTCGGCTATACCGGCTGGGCTCCCGGTCAGTTGAATACTGAAATGAAAAGGGGCGACTGGCATGTGATGCCAGCCGATGAAGAGAGCGTTTTCACTGACGATGGGGTGGAACTCTGGGAGCGCTTACGGAAAACTATTCCAAAGCAAGATTGAACGCCTATTCCTCACCGGTCTTTCCCAGCCGATCAAGGAGTATTTTGACCACCGCGTCAATGCGATCCTGGTCTTCTTCCAGGATATTCAGGAAACGCAGACCGATCTGCTGTATATCACCATCCTCTACTGGACCGATCCATACCGCTTCAGCTAATGCGCAGATGATTCCCTTCTTGTCACCGATTGAGAGGTAGACTAAAGCCAGGTCTGCCATTTCGACGGGAGCCTGCAGAGGCAGACGCATACCGCCACCGGCAAGGTTGACCAGGTTCTTTTTGAATTCGGTAAGCTCCGCAGCAGAGATTCCCGATTTGATCTTGTTGAGGTTCTCATTCCAAAGCGCGCGCATGTCAGCCAGATTGCCTTTGGCGCGCTCAATCCCCACCCATGCATTGACATCAACCCGGCGATAGATCCGTCGCGAGATGAACTCAAGGTTGCCTTCAAACTGCAGGCGGACGTCCTTACCGCTGATACGTTCAACAAAAGATGCAATCAGACGCAGACCCATGCCCTGATGATCCGTCAGGACCTCGAATTTCATACCCGGTTCAAAGGGGTAGGAATCTGCTGCATCGCAGCCATAAGGGAGTGTGAGGTCGAGCTGCATCGGCTGGCTGCGCATCGCGTAGCCGGTAATAGTGTCCAAAGCGGTCCGATCTTCATCGCTGAAAATCCGCTTGATGAAAACCTTCTGGCCTTTGTTGAAATATTTTCCGTAAGACATAGTTGTTTAAGCTTTAGAAGTAATTTTCGTTATTCGTCAATTTGGCAACAGACTGATTGCTCAATGGCTGCAGCGACCGCTTCAACCCTCAGCCCGCCGCTAGATATCGTCACCTCTGCATACTTCTTATAGAGCGGTTGACGCTCTGCGTAAAGGTGCTCGTAAGTTTCATTGGGCCCGATCACCAGACCACGGCTGTCCAT
>DAOWJU010000222.1 GCA_030640215.1 Desulfuromonadales bacterium | reverse complement strand
TTACGAGCCTCTCTGGCATGACCGATCGACCAGGAGTGGAAGTCTGGAGCGACTGAACTCTGCAGGTGACAGGAGTCGCACTGCAGGGTGTTGTCGATACCGGCGTGAATGGCATCGATATCGACATTGTCAAAACCGAGGCCGAAACTGCGACGGTGCGATGGACTACCGATGTCGCCGTTGCGGAAACGCCATGAGTCGTGACAGTCACTGCAGAACTGCGATTCGTGGCAGCTGGAGCAGAGATTCTGGTCGGTGCGGGCGGGAATCGGGTGGCTGACCTGAAAGTCATCACGGTGTACGTTGATCATGTTGTTGCCGAATTCGCCCATTTCGTCAGCGAAACCCGACTTATGGCATTCCAGGCAATATTCCTGTGCGTGACAGGCCGCACAATCGATGGCATTGCCTTTGGCTTCGGCGCGATGGTTCAGCGCCCAGACCGGACCATGGGTTTTCGGCAGGGTAAGGGTGATATCTTCCACCTCATCGTCATCATGGCAGTCGAGGCAGACTTCTATGTCCGGTACAATAGATTGAGCCTCGGCAAGATGGCAGGTGTCACAGGAGGTGCCAGGAATATACTCGCCGAGATGAGCCCGGTGGTCGAAGTCTCCGGCCCAAACCACGGTGACCCCCATCATCAGCAGAATCATACTTAATAGTGCTTTGCGGATCATAAGATCACTCCTTTAGAAGAGCAGGTTCAGGCGCAGACGGCCGCGGTTGTAGTAGTCCCAGAGGTCGCTTTCGACGCGCTCAAACTTCGCCTCCAGGCTGAGCTTTTTGGTGAAATCGTAATTGCCGTATACCCAGGCACGGGTGTTGGTCGTTTCATCCTGATCAGAGTCGTCTGTGTCGAAGTAAGCTATCTCCCGCTCCATGACGTCGACTTCAAGCCCGACACCGGCCTCGAACTGCGGCATGAACAGGTAAGAGGCGCGGCACTTCATGCCGTACATATCCTGACCGTCATCATCATCGCGCACGATCCCGGAGACATAGCCGGAGAATTTGTTGGTGCGCAACTTCTCTACGCCGACCTCAATGACATCGGCGTCTTCGAACTCGTCGTACATTTCGCGCCAGTAGCGGGCGAATGACTGTATGCCAGGCTTGATCATCCAGGTGACTTCGGCGAGAAGCTCTTCGTACTCTTCGACCGCAAAAACTGAATAGATTGAAGTTGATGAGAAAACCGGTAATGAATAGAGGTATTCGATACGGAGGGTCCACGGCTGTTCGAAACGGTACTTGGCGCCGATCAGTTCATAGCTGAGCCGATCAGAGAGGTAGTCCCACTGGGTTTCGGTGTAGAGCCAGAGTTCATTCTTATAGCTGTAGCTGGCGTCGAACCCGATCAGCTCCATGCTGAGCACCCCATCGTACCATTTCTGCTGGTAGGAGAGGTTGGCATCAATGGTGTCATCGAGGAAGAAGCCACCAAGCTCAAGGCCCCAGAGACCATTCGAGTCGACGTTGTAGCCGTCGTAGTAGGTGACGTCACCGCCGCCATAGAGCTTGACGTGATAGTCTTTCATGAAGGAGTAGTCAAGATTCAGACCATCCATCACCGATGATCCAGCAGTGGTTGAGATAAACTGCCGGCCAAGGCGGAAGTCGAGACCTTTGAGGAGGTTTCTCTTCTCCAGGTAGGCATAGTAAAGGCGACTGTCGACATCGACTTCGTTTTCGATGTCTTCGGCCAGTCGCCCGTAAAACTGGAAGTTGTAACCCTTGTCGGCGATGTCGATCAGGGTGAACTGTAAATACTGATGAACTGGTATGGCGGTGTCCTCGTCTGGATTGTCATACCATTCCACGACTGTGCTCGTTCGGCCATGGATATTAGTGGCTGCCTGCACCGGGCTCGCCAGCCCGAGGGTCAGTGGAACCAGGAGTGCACCCAGAACAAACCCTTGCCAGACTCTCATATTACCTCCCGTCCTCATTGTCACTGAAACCCAGTATTGTAACTGAAACCCTGTAACGACAGCCGCGAAGATCACGCCAGCTGTCAACTCAAACCCAATTATTGAATTAAATCTAATACACAACACAGAGTAACAAAGAAATATGGGATGTAAAGCCGTTGTCGTGACACATTCAAATATCCAAGTATCTGATTTGTCGAATTAAAAGCTGCCAGCCTCTGGTCACTATCTATTCGCTAGAAACCCTCGTTCTGATTGTTGAATCCCTTGATTTAACGACAGCATCGCAATATGATGTGGGTTAGTTTCTGCTCGGAAACCGCCCTTTTCCGCAATCTCGGCGTCAATCTGCACATTTGATTGTGCGGCGTAAAGTGCTACGCCTCCGCTCAAATGCTTGATTTCCTTGACCTTGCGAAAAATTGCTGGTTTCCAAATCAGAAACGGACACTGCACCCATCCAGAGTTTCCGGATGGGCACTGATTGAATGTTATTGTCTTAAGGAGCTGCCGGGTTTGAACGCCAGTGCTGTCCTAGCTTTATTCCAGAAATTCCACCGCGAACTCTGCCTGCTGCTACTGGTGCTGTTCGGGCTGGCTTGTGGCCAGTTGGCGGCGACGCTCGCTGGCACGGTTCTGCGACCGGACACTTCTTTGCAACCGGCCAGCCGTCCTGTCCT
This sequence comes from Desulfuromonadales bacterium, assembly GCA_030640215.1. Taxonomy (GTDB): domain Bacteria; phylum Desulfobacterota; class Desulfuromonadia; order Desulfuromonadales; family BM103; genus M0040. The sequence goes on along the minus strand of DAOWJU010000222.1, from coordinate 606 downwards.
GCGTAGCACCAGTCCCCAGATTCTTGATCGTGACCTGACGCAAATTCTGCAACAGAACATTTTCGACCCTAGCTCCCGCGGTAGCCGTGCGGCTACTGTCAAATCTGCACCAACTGAAACGCAGACCATAACGTCAACCCGCAAGGATCTCACCCTGATCGGTACGCTGGTCTCCGGAGCCAATTCCACCGCCCTGATCAAAACCGGCAGGGAGATCAAGCTGTTTCACCTGGAAGATCCACTTCCCGGTGGCGGCTACATTGAGACGGTTCAGCGCAACCGGGTGATAATCCGTAACCGCGACGAGTCGGCTACTGAGCTGACCGTGCGGGAAAATGAGCCAGGCAAACTACGGCGCAATGCAAATCCATCGTCAGGTGCGGGTATTCAATCTGCGGGTAACAATCGCTGGCGGGTCTCCCGAACCGCAGCTGATGCCGCCCGTACCAATATCGCGGAGCAGATGCGATTGGCACAGCTGGAGCCCAGGATCATCAACGGGCGAACCGACGGTTTCATGGTCAGTAAACTGAATCCAAAGTCTGTACTCACCAAGATGGGAATCCGCCGGGGCGATGTGATCATGAAAGTCAACAATATGCCGAT
>DAOWJU010000277.1 GCA_030640215.1 Desulfuromonadales bacterium | reverse complement strand
TGCCGTTACCGCCGCAATCTGATCACGATAACGTGCCAGGTAATCCTCCGGGTAATTGAAAAAAGCCAGAGACATCTGTTGGTCGACCACCGAATGAGTGTTTTCAAAACCAAACACGAACGAGTTGATCTGGCTCTCTTTTGCTAGCTGCAACTCCTCGTCAGTCACCAGATTGTTACGTAAATCTACCATAATTTCACGGGTCAGGCTGATTGCCGGAGCCACAGAGACATTTTTGGTTTCCGTCCCGGCGATAAAAGGACCGGGCAAACGCCGACCGACCTGGAAGTAAGAATAGGCTGAATAGGCCAGACCGCGGTTGGAGCGAATTTCACGCATCATACGCGAATTAAAACCGCCGCCACCAAGGATGTAGTTGAGGACACGGACAGCGTACTGATCGGGGTGATCCTTGGTCAGGCCAAGATCGCCGATCACGATTGTGGTTTGCGGCAACGCTTTGGCGGCGACCTGTATCGCCCCCGACTCCGACCGGGTGATCGCTGGTAGTTGTTGCTCCGCCACCTCCCGTTGTTCCCAATCGCCAAAGTGAGCATTCAGGAGTTGCAAAAGGTTCGCACGGTCAAAATCACCGGAGACTGCGATCCAAAGGTTATTCGGGGCAAAATACGTCTGCTGAAAATCGACAAAGTCCTGCCTCGTAATTGCCGCCAGAGTTTCCGGGGTTGGCGAATAACCGAGATAGTGGTTTGGATAAAGCGCCGCCATCAGCAAGCGCCTGGAGATAGTGCCCGGACGATCATTCTGGCGACGCAGATACTCTTGAGCCTGCAGACGCGCCAGTTCGAGTCGCTCGACTGCAAACCTTGGACGAAGCAACAGGTCTCCCAGCACCGCCACGCCTTTTCCCAAGTCTTCCGAGCGCAAGGAGATGTCCAGTTCGGCGGTATAAGGCCCCATACTGGCACTCAAATCTGCAGCCAGATGGTCAAGATACTCATCCAACTCTTCAGGACTCCGATCACCGGCACCACCGGTGCGCCAGGTGCTGCCAAACAGGCTGGCAAAACCGATCTTTTCGGCCGAAGTGGTCATGGCACCAGAGCCGAGCATTGCTGTCATCTGTACCAGCGGGAGCTCGCTATCCTCTTTGAGATAGAGACGAATGCCGTTGGCAAGAACGAGTGTTTCCACTTCAGGTAATTGGAAATCCAATGCAGGGTACTGAAGCTGATCAGGATGCTTTGGCTGTGGTGCACTACAGCCAGCCAAGATCACGAAAGCAACAAGAGAGGCGAACAGAACAAAACGGAGAGAACGGCGAGAAGTCATCATAGCGCATCCTCCCTCTTCAACACGACAACAGTGCGATTGCTCGAAGTAAAGTAATGATTGGCAGCCTCTTTGATATCTTCGACAGAAATCTTCTCAATCTCTCGGGTGTAGGTAGCAAGATAGCGCCAGTCGCCACTCAGAGACTGGTAGCTGGTCAGTAGTCTGGCCAGCCCTGAGTTACTCCTGAGTTGCCGCAGTTGATCAGTCACCAGCCGATTCCTGACTTTGGTCAGTTCGACCTCGTCGACCAGCTCCTGCTTGAGTTTATCAAGCTCGACATAAATTGCTGCTTCAAGCTCCTCAGTTGTGTGCGGATGACGCGGTATGGCGTCAATCACAAACAGGTTGGGATAACGCGAACCCGGTGCCCCGTAGACAGAGACCGAAGTCGCCAGTTGCTGTTCTTCCACCAGAGAGCGGTAAAACCGTGACGTGCGGCCGCTACCAAGGATCTGGTCGATCAGATCAAAAGCATAGTCATCCTTATGCGGCATGGTCGGTTTATGATAGGCAATCGCCAATCGTGGCTCAGCGTCGAAGAGATCGACAATCCGTTTTTCGCCATTTTGCTCAGGCTCGGTAGCGGCAACATTGGGGGCCGGAGTGCCCGGCTCAAGGTCTCCAAAATAGCGATCCACCAGAGCGATAGCGTCTGCAGCCTTGACGTCGCCAACCAGGGCAATCACGGTATTCACCGGCGCATAATATTTCTGCAGAAACTCCCTGGTTTTTTGTGGACTCAGGTTGGCGATATCCGAATGCCAGCCGATGATCGGGTTGCGATAAGGGTGTACGGCAAAGGCATTGTTCACCAGACTCTCATAGTGGCGTCGCCGTGGGTTGGTATCGTAGGAACGCCGCCGCTCTTCGCGGATGACATCACGTTCCGTGTAGAACTCCCGTAAGACAGGGTCCCGCATCCGATCCGATTCGATCAACGCCCAGAGCTCCAGCTTGTTAGACGGCAAGGAAATCAGGTAGGTGGTCAGATCCTTGCTAGTGAAGGCATTGTAGCTGACACCACCATTTTCTGAATAAATATTGGAAAAAACATCCTTCACCACATACTGCTTGTGCTTTGCCTGCAGAGCCACCAACTCCTGTTCGAGAGAGGCAATCTGTGCCGGGTCGGCATCAACCTGCAAACGCAGAGCATCCAGCTTGCTACCGACCTTTTCGATTGACTCAAGAATCGGCTGCTCTTTTTGATAGTCCGTCGTACCAAGGGTTTTAGTCCCTTTAAAAAGCATGTGTTCCAGTAGGTGAGCCACACCACGGGTCTCACTGGTTTCATGCACCGAGCCGACGCCGATGGTGATATAAGCCGAGACAATCGGCGTATCATGCCGTTCGACCACCAGCAACTTCATGCCATTGGCGAACTGATGTTCAACCACCTTCTCTTCAAGAACACTGCTACCGAAAGCCGTCCCGGCAAAGCAGAATAAAAGTAAAGTTAACCAACCACACAACTGTTTCATTATAGTTTTCCTGTCTGTTAAAAAAGAGATTGGGACCATTATAACCGCGACACGACACTTGATCGAGAGAGACATCATGCTTTTTAGATGTATCACATTTCTCGTCTTGAGGTTGATAAAACGCCGGGGACGTCGTTGCACGTCCTCTTTTGACAAAGCAACCATCAGCTGTTTAACTTCTTGATAGCAGAGATCTGACAGAAGCAACAGGAGTCTTTATATGAAACGCATCGCAGTGCTGACCAGTGGCGGCGATTGTTCAGGAATGAATGCAGCTATCCGCGCCGTTGTACGGGCCGGTCTGAGTAACAGCCTTGAAGTCATCGGCATTCAAAAAGGTTACCAGGGACTGAT
>DAOWJU010000227.1 GCA_030640215.1 Desulfuromonadales bacterium | reverse complement strand
CTATCAACGTCTTTCGGTCCACTCCCTGGCCACTATGAAGTTTCCCCACTTGAGGCAGAAGAAGAGGGACGTAAGAGGGTGCGTTGGACAAAAGCTGACGTTATGTCACTTCATGAAACCATAAAAACAGACAAAGACAAGCCGTAGTTCGTTTGAAAAGTATTTTAGCAAAAGCTTTTTCGCAAAGATTATGATGCGATCTTTGTGGATATCATGTTGGGCCGAGAAAGTTGGTTGCAACTGTCTAAGATCGTGAACGAACAGAGGCCGAGGAAACTCAGACTTGACAAGAAGACTAAATTTAAATAGAAAATGTCCAGTTGTGTTTTATAGAGACTCAATTAAAGTGTGATCGAATGCAATTCAAGAATACCTTGGGAGCTATAAATGCAAATGAAGAATGAGCAAACCAGAAAAGAGCAGATCTTTGCGGGAGCTCTAAAAATTATATCTGAGCAAGGCACTCAAAACGTTACCCTTGATCATGTATCCAAGGCTTGCGGTTTCTCGAGAGGTGGAATCACTTATTACTATTCTTCAAAAGATGAACTCTTCAAGGATGTTTTTGCGTACTTCTTCGAGAGATTTTTTGATCAATTTGAAACGAGGCTTCGTGAGACTAAAGACCCTTACGAAAAGCTCCTCTCCTTTGCCTGGCTTTACGCAGAAGATAACCCTGACCTGTCAATAGGCTACCCACTCTTTTTTGAATGCATGAGTTTGGCGAACTACAATGAAGAATACAGCAAAATCTACGATCGCTGGGTCGCCAGATGGGTAAGCCTTGTAAAAGAAGCTTTGCAGGAGTGCATAACACACAATAAAATAACAGTTGAGGATATCGACAGTACTGCACTGCTCATCGCTGCCATTACCCAGGGAATTGCATCTCGTTGGTATCTCAACCGGGCAGTCCACTCCACCGCATGGGCCCTGGAATCCTATAAGCGTGCCGTTGGTAGCCTGTTGGATATTCAACTTTGAGTTGACTGCCGACGGCAATCATTTCTCTCTTCCTTTCAAAAACAGGCGGGAGAGATTCCCTTCCCTAAAAAAACCTGTGAAATTCACGTTAAACCTTTTTTGACAAGGAAAATTTGCCTGCAAGGATTTTGTTGAGTTTTCCTTTGACAAGAAAATAACCTTGTTCTATCATAAAAAAAACGGTCAACCGGTTTTTCTTTAGGGTGACCTTTTGCCAAGAACACAATTTACCTGTGGGAAACTTCGAACTGAAACCTGCAGCAAAGAGACTGCATTCAAGCATCACAATTTTAAAAAGAAGGAGCGAAGAACATGAACTACAAAGATATCGACGTTAATATCACTGAAGACCACAACGTGCTTAAAGAGTCGGTACGTAAATTCGCCAACGAGATCCTCAGACCTGCGGCAATCGAACTGGACGCGCTCACCCCCGAGCAGGTTGTTGAGAAGGATTCTATCTTTCACGATTGTATGCGCAAGATGTACGAGCTCGACTATCACACAGTCATGATGCCAGAAGCAGTCGGTGGCTCTGGGCTTGATCCACTGTCGCAGCACATCTTCTTTGAAGAGGTCGGTTACGCCAGTGCAGGATTCGCGGTGGCGATCGCTGTAGCCAGTTTTGGCCCCTTGTTTGCCACAATAAGCGGCCGATCAGAACTGATCGACAAAGTTGTCACCCCGTTTGTCGAGTGTAAGGACGCCAGCAATTTCAGTTGTTGGGCGATTACCGAGCCGAACCACGGCAGTGACAACCTGGCTGTCGGCACTGATCATTTCAGAAGTCCCGATGTTGTCCAACAGGTACGGGCAACAAAAAAAGGCAGCGAATGGTTCCTCAACGGCCAGAAATCAGCGTGGGTTTCCTGTGCCCCGGTGGCAACTAATGCGGTCGTCTTTACCAACATTGACCCTGCCTTGGGCATGTCCGGCGGCGGCATCTGCCTGGTCGACCTGACCCAACCAGGAGTCTCCAAAGGGACGCCGCTTGACAAGATCGGTCAGCGGGAGCTGCCACAGGGGGAGCTGTTCTTTGACAATGCCGTCTGCCCGGAAGATATGATGATTTTTGATCAGCAGAGCTACGAAATAATGACCGGAGCCACGTTGGCGCATGCCAACGCACTGATGGGGGCCATATTTACCGGTGTCGCCCGCTCAGCCTACGACCTGGCCTTACAGCACTGCACTGAACGCACCCAGGGCGGCAAACTCCTTTCTCAACACCAGCTGGTGCAGAAGAAGCTTTTCGATATGTTCCGCAAAGTCGAGGCGGCGCGCAGTTTGTCACGCGCAGCGGTGAACTTCCATCTGACTAGCGAAGTTCCTGACAAAAAGTATTCCATAGCCTCCAAGGTGACCTGCACCAGTATAGCCTTTGAAGTCGCCAGTGAAGCCGTACAGCTGTTCGGCGGCTACGGATTAACCAAAGAGTATCCAATCGAAAAGATTTTCCGCGATGCTCGCGCTGGCATGATTGAGGATGGTTCCAATGACACCCTCTCGATCATCGCCGCTAACCAGATCATTCAGGAGGCCAGCTAACCATGAAAAATGTTTACATTGTCGGCGTCGGGAAAATCCGCTTCGATAAATACCCTACGGAAACCGTACGCAGCATGGCCGAGAAATCGATCAACCTGGCCCTTGAAGATGCCGGGTTGGACAAAACAGATTTGCAGTCGGTTTACTTTTCCAACAGTTTCTGGGGCATGTTCGACAAACAGGACTCGATCCGTGGCCAGGTTGTCATGCGCGGCATGGGGGTAGATAAAATTCCTGTGACCAACGTGGAAAACGCCTGCGCCGGGGCCTCGACCGCCCTGCATCTTGCTTACACAGCTATTCGAGCAGAGATGTTCGATGTAGCGTTGGTGGTAGGCTCGGAAAAGATCACCCATCCCAACAAGGCACTTTCCTTCGAAGCCTATGGTCGCTGCATGGATGTGGAGAACTACAAACAGCACATCCAGAAAATGCTCGAAATGAGCAGCTCATTTAATATTGAGCTGCCGGCATCGGAAACAGCTCCCGGCCAGGGGCGCAGTGTGTTCATGGACGCCTATGCCATGTTGACCCGTTGGCACATGGACCGTTTCGGCACGACCCAACGCCAACTGGCCACCATCTGCTCGAAAAATCACTATCACGCCTCGCTCAATCCTCTGGCGCAGTATCAGAACACCATGAGTGTTGAAGAAGTGCTGGCCGATGCACCGGTCACTTTTCCTCTGACCCGAGCCATGTGCGCTCCGGTGGGCGACGGCGCTGCGGCAGCAATTGTCTGCTCCGAGTCTTTCCTCAAAAAACTTCAGAAAGTACGACCAGTCAAAATCCTCGCCTCAGTTCATGGTCAGGGCAGTGACCGGGATCTCGATGGTGAGGATATCGGTGAGCGGATTGCAAAACAGGCTTACGAGATGGCCGGTGTCGGGCCGCAGGATATCGATCTTGCCGAATTGCACGACGCCACCGCCTACGGTGAACTGCATCAGAGTGAGACAATGGGTTTGTGCCCGATTGGCGACGGCGGTCCCTTTGCCGAATCGGGTGCCACCAGGCTGGGCGGAAAAATCCCTCTGAACACCAGCGGTGGCCTGGAGAGCAATGGTCACCCGATCGGTGCTTCGGGACTGTCACAAATCCACGAGATCGTCACCCAACTGCGTGGCGATGCGGGATCACGTCAGGTCGCCGGGGCACGTATCGGCCTGGCCGAGAACGGCGGCGGCAACATCGGTGTCGAAGAAGCAGCCATGTGTATCCATATCCTGGGTAAAGACGAGTAAAAAGTAGCAAGGAGAAAAAGATGTCTCAATACGATCCGCTGACACTTGCCGGCATCATCAGTAAACTGGCAGAAGAAAAACCAGATTTCACAGTGTTGACCATTGAAGGGGCTGGCGTGCGCCCGGATGAAACCCGCACCTATCTCCAACTTTGGGAGCAGGGGAAGACCTTGGCCGCGGGTTTGCGTGCACAAGGCGTTACCCCTGGCGACATGATTGGAACACTGCTCGCAAATCACATCGAGCTTGTCGATCTTATGGTGGCCTCCGCATTGCTCGGCACCACCTTTGTCCCAATCGACCCGCGGACCAAAGGTGAGAAGCTGACTTATATGCTGTCAGCGGCCGGTTGTACCGGAATTGTCGTTGCTGACTACGCGCTGCAAAATCTGCGGGACGTGCGCGATCAGCTACCGCAACTGAAACTGATCGTCGGTCTACCGACTGATGAAGGTCAGGCTACAGACGACCAGTTGCAAGCTGCCGGAATTATTCCGTGGTCGAAAGTTACAGGCACCGCAGCAAGCGACGAAGGCTTCCCTGGCTCCACGGCCGAAGGGCCGATGGAACTGATCTACACCTCGGGAACCACCGGCGACCCGAAGGGCATCGTAATGACTCACCGCCGTTACTGCGAAAACGCAAAACTGGCGCCGATGATGTTTGGTTTCACGGCTGAAGACAAGCTGTATACCGGCCTGTCCCTGACCCATGCCAATGCCCAGGTCGTCACGCTCGGCTCAGCATTGGCAAATTCAATTCCCTGTGTACTCTCGAGACGATTCACCAAGTCGCGCCTGTGGGACATCACCCGCAAATACGGCTGCACCAATTTCTCGTTACTCGGCGGCATGACTACGGCGATCTATGCCGAGCCACCAAAGCCCAACGATACGGATAATCCGGTGCGTGTTGTCATTGCCGCCGGCATGCCAGCAGCGATCTGGAACGAGTTCAAGACGCGTTTCAACGTCGAGTTGATCGAGTGGTACGGTGCGGCGGAAGGCGGTCTGACCGTCAACCCGGCAGGTGTCGGCCCGGTCGGCAGTATCGGTAAAGCGGTGCCGATACTGGATTACCGTCTTGTTGATGACAACGACAACGACGTGCTCAAGGACGCCAACGGAGAGCGCACGGGCGAGATCCTGTTCCGCGCTAAAGATGGCACGCCATTCATTGTCGAGTATTACGGCAACCCCGAGGCGAGCGCGAAAAAATGTGTCGGAGGCTGGCTGCACATGGGCGACGTGATTCGCGAAGACAAGGACGGCTGGCTGTATTTCCTGTTCCGCAAGGGCTCGGGTATCCGTCGCAACGGTGATTTTATTAATGCCTCCTTCATTGAGAAAACCATTGCCGAGATTCCGAAAGTTGATGATGTCTACATTTACGGTGTTCCGGCAGCGAACGGTGTGCCCGGTGAAAAGGATGTCGTCGCTACCCTGGTGCCGAAAGACGGCAATCTGGAAAACTTCGACGTACAGGCGGTCTTCCGACAGTGTCGAGAGAATCTTGAGGCCAATTTTGTCCCTAGTTATATCCAGGTTTTACAACAAATCCCAAAGACCGCCTCGGAAAAACCGCAGGACCGCTTCCTGCTTGAAGCGTTTAAAAACGATCCAACTGCAGTCCATAGTGAAACACTCTAAGAGTTCTTACCGAGGAGATACATAATGTCCCAAGAGCGTAAAGTCATCATCTACGGTGGCTCCGGTTACAGCGGCAAGCTGGTCGCCGAAGCCCTCGCCAAGCGCCAGATCCCCTTCTACTTTGCCGGTCGCCATCGCGAAAGGCTTGAAACGGCACTGGAGATCGTCAAGCAGCGTTGCAGTGGCCCAGTCGATGCAGAGATTGTCACCGCTGACAACCAAGCCGAGATGCTGTTGCCACTCTTTGAGAAGGTCGATGTCGTCATCAATGTCGTCGGTCCCTTCATGCAGATCGCCTGGCCGGTCGTGGAAGCGGCGCTGAAAGCGAACTGCCACTACATCGATGTCACCGGCGAGCAGGACTGGACAGTGGCTATTGCCGAAAAGTACGGCTCTGCCTTTGCGGCCAAGAACCTGTTGCTGGCGCCGGCTACATCCTTCATGTGGACGGCAGGCGCTATGGCTGCGGAAGTGGTCCTGGAGGATCCCGAGATCGACAGCCTCGACATCCTCTACCAGGTCGACAATGGACTTCCTTCGGAGGCCTCGACCAAGTCCTTCCTGCGCATGGTGTGCAATGACACCTCGCAGTATTACCTCGAACAGAACGAGTTCAAAGCCTGGCCCAACAACGTTGCTTACGATGTTTTTATCCCCTATCGAAATGCCATAATGCGTGCCCTTCCTTGGGGCGGCGCCTGTGAGCCAATCTGGTTCAAGGACCGCTTACTTAACTGTAAGGTCCTGAGCGCCCTCGGCGATCACATCATCGACCCTGTGCTACAGGCGATCAACGCCTTCAATGAACAGGCCCCCGAACTCGATCAGGCCGGTCGCGAAGCACTGACCAATGCCATGGGTGACCAACTCGACTCAGGAGAGCCACCCAAGGATCACCCGGATGTGCAGCGTGGCTGCATCATTGTTTATGGCCAGGGACGCACCAAGACGAGTAGCTACGTCATGAACCTTTCGGCCGCCTACACCTGGACCGGAGAAATCTGCGCCGAAAGTGCCCAACGCATCCTTAATGGCCAGCTCAAAGAGGTCGGCTTCCAGTCCGCTGCAAAGGCCTTTGGCCACCGCGAACTAATCCGCACCTTCAATGAACTCGGTTTCTGCAGTGCACTTCCCGACTGATTACCGGCAATGCGTATATAGATACAAACCTGAAGCGAACCGGGCACTCCAGTTGACTCTTGGTATATCTAAAAGCCGTCAGGAATCACACATACAATGCCGATAATATTAGTTAAGTAAAGAGGGCTACATGAATCGTCAGAATTGGATCATTTATGGGGCATACGGCTACACAGGCGAACTGATCGTCCGTGAAGCACTCGCTCACGGGAAACGCCCTATCCTTGCAGGGCGCAACGAAACCAGGCTAAAACCCCTCGCAGACAAGTTTGAACTGCCATCGAGAGTTTTCAGTGTACAGGACGCTGCAGAACATCTCCATGGCGCAGATACCCTGATCAATTGCGCTGGCCCTTTTGCGGCCACGGCGGAGCAGATGATGGATGCTTGCCTGGAAAAAGGCCTCCATTATTTCGACATAACGGGAGAAATCCCGGTTTTTCAATCAGCTCATAAACGTCATGAAGACGCTGTCAAAGCCGGGGTGATCCTCTGCCCTGGAGTGGGCTTTGACATTGTGCCGACCGACTGTCTCGCAGCTCTGCTCAAGCAGGCATTGCCAGAAGCAACCCATCTGGAACTGGCCTTCGATTTTGGCACGCTCCCCAGCATGGGGACCACCCGTACTGCCATCAAGGGGATCGGCGATGGTGGCATGGTCCGTAAGGATGGGGAGTTGCAGAAGGTCGGGCTGGGATACCGCATCCGCAAGATTCCCTACCCACGCGGCAAAAAATGGTCAGTCAGCCTGCCCTGGGGCGATGTCTTCACTGCCCGGATTTCCACAGGCATCCCCAATACCGTCGTTTACGGCGCATTGCCGCTTGTCGCCTGCTGGATGCAGAGGATGACAAATCCTTTGAGCAACTGGCTTGCCCGTCCCGGTATGCAGAAATGGTTGATTTCACTCGCTGGGAAATTCCTGCGCGATGGCCCCGACGACAGGACACGTGCCAATACGCGGACAAATTTCTGGGGGCGTGTCACAACATTGGATGGACGTGAATGCACTGGCACAATCACTGGCCCCAACGTCTACACCATGACTGCTGAAACGACAATCGCAATTGCACGCGACGCCGAAAAATGCCGGCAGGAGGGTGGCTATTATACAGCCTCCCTGCTCGCAGGTGCCGACTTTCTCTCCAAGAGAGAAGGTTATGAAGTAAAAATAAGCCGTAAAAAAGGGGTCACTCCAGATGGCTGAAAACAGCATAAGACCTGAAAAGCAACAGGAGCATCGGACGATGTTCAGCTTAGCGGCACTTTTCAACCTCTCGGCCGTTCTCCTCCTTGGCATTTTCCAGGAGCAGACCATGCCGATACTGGGGATGGAACCGATTACCAATACCGCTTTTTTGCACCTGTTTCTTGCTCTGGTGCTGGTGTTCGGTGCCGGTTACTACGTGGCAGGCCGCGACATTGAAAAAAATCGCAACATCATCTGGCTGGGGGCTGGGGGGAAATCGCTGGTGGTTGTATTACTGACAATCCATGCCGTTCTTGGAAACATCTCTTGGGAGCTTGCCTCCGTGGGGTTGGGTGACGCGCTGTTCATGCTGCTATTTCTGCGTGTTTTGAAACGTACCCCTCACTCTCAGAATTCGGGCCTTACACAAGGAACTGTAAAATGACGCAAAAAACAGCACCGGGATGGGCAAGATTCATGTCCCGTTTAAGCAACTATCTGATCGAGGACTTCCTTGGTGGCCCCAAGCAGCTAAAAATGGCCTGGGTGATAGATTTTCACAAGATCATCACCCTTTTCCTGATCTACGGGATGATGCACTATTTTGACAACTTCAGCATCGGAGCCTGGGTCTACCTCGGAATGCACGGTGTTTACGGCTACTGCTGGATGGTCAAGGACATCTTCTTCCGGGATGGCAGTTTTAATGTCCATGTAACCTACCCCGGGGCCCTGATGACTTACCTGTTGCTGATCGGCTGGTACTGGCTGCTCCCCTATCTGTTCATCTCCGGCCACCTGCAGCCGTCGGGCGAGCTGCTGTTCGCAGCAATCTTCATCCATACCTTCGGCATCACCTGGATGATCGCTGCCGACTGCCAGAAGTATTTTTCCCTGAAATACCGCAAGGGATTAATCACCGACGGTGTATTTCGCTATACCAGGAATCCAAACTTCCTTGGTGAGATCATGATCTACAGTGCTTACGCCATACTGGTCAACCACTGGATCGGTTACGCCGTCCTGACCTGGGGCTGTCTGTTCTTCCTGATGCGAATGCTGATCAAGGATGCATCAATCTCACGTTACCCGGAGTGGGCTCAGTATCAAGCCGGTTCAAGCTTGTTGATACCATGGAAATTTCTACTCGGCGCAGATCGAAGCAAGTGATTTCTTCAGAAACGGTGTGACACCCTATAACTAGACAACCTGCAATATAGTGAGGTAAACAAATGCTTAAGAAATTCAAATCCCTGTTTTTGCTCGGTTCCTTTGTCATAGCTCTGAGTGCTGCCCCGGCGCTTGCCGACACTCAGCAAGGTTTGCCGGATTTCCAGTATTACGGCTACAAGATCGTCCACCACATGACCCAAGTGGTCAAGCACATCGAAACCTTCGGCCTCAACAGCTTCGATCATCCACGCATTTCGGATTACCGCTCGTTCGTCATCACCCCGGCCCTGGACCACTTCTACTCCAAGGCGATTGCCGACTTGCGCTTTGGACCGGTGGTTGTCGAGATACCGTCCAGAGACGACCGCTATGCCAGTATCCAGATCATCGACCAGGAGCATTTTACGATCTACGACAAACTGACGGCCAAAGATGGGGAGCGCTTTGTTCTGGCACATGAGGACTACAGGGGTAAACTTCCGTCGGGAACCGTCGTTAAAACCAAATCCAATTTCCCTTATGTCTTTCTCCGCACCCAAGCCTTCAGTTTCAACAACGACAAACTGGCTGACATGATCCGTCGTCAAGCCCGTATCTACGGGGCACATGATGCTGTTGAACTGCCTAACCCGAAAGATACCCTGGCACTGATCAAGTGGAGCATCGCCAACAGCAATCCCTACGCCCAAACCGCCGCACTGATGACCGAAGCGGCCACCGATTACACGCCTGAGAAACACAAGGAAACTTTCACCAGCCTCAGAGAATTTATTATCGGCGGCGGGATCACCGACAATCGCGGCATGTTCGAGCCGGTCGATCACCCGGCAGGAGGCAGTCACAAGATCCGTGCGTCCGGTACCTTGCTGGGTCACCTGGGATTTCCGGTTCATCATGCCTATTATCAGCAGGTACCGGTCGACAGACAGGGTAAAAGACTCGCCGGAAGCAATGGTCCGTTCGTTTTAACCCTGCCGCACGATCCGGGTGTCAATCTTTTCTGGTCCCTGACCCGCTACGACGGGAAGACCTATCTACCTCTCGATCCGGCAACAACAGGTGGCGTGGACATTCAAAGCTACAATGCCTTCAACACGAAACCTGACAAGAACGGCAATGTCACCTTCACCTTCAGTACCAGCGACCCTGAGGATGGAACCTACTGGATGCCGGTCCCGCAAGGCGGCTACTATCTCATCGTCCGCTATTACGGAGTCACGCCACGGCTGAATGGCAACACCGTCCAGGCAATCGTCTACGGTGGGACCCCGCTTTCACAGCATTTCAAGTCCATGAAGTTCTAATACAGGATCTTTTCAGGAGACATTACCTATGGATCGAATATTCCAGTTGTTTTCAAGCGCTATCATCCTGTCCTGCCTGGCAATTTCGTCGGTTTTTGCCGCACCGGCAACCTATCAGGTAGAGCGCCGTTTCCCAGACTATTTTCTTGAGCATAAGAAATATTTTCAGCCCCGGGTCTACCAGGTAGGAGACTATCCCGTCTGGTCGCTTAACAATATTGGGGACAACATGGCCAACAGTATCCTGATCGAAGGGGACGACGGAGTCATCGTTTACGATACCGGCTTCAGTATGGACCATGGTCGTCAGCTTCTGGAGGAAATCAGGAAGATTACCGACAAACCCATCAGGGCGATTATCTATTCCCTTCATCATCCGGACCATATCAACGGCACTGCTGCAATGGTGTCCCCCGAGGACATCGCCTCCGGCAAGATCAAGGTGATCGCCTGGCATAATTTTCTGACGGAGTTCAAGTCGGAGAATCAGGCCACCGGTCCGATCCAGGCATTGCGCTCTGCCTACTACGCTGGAGTTGTCCTTCCGGCTGAGGATAATTATCACCATGGTTGCTGCGGCAAGATCAAGATCGGAAAGTCCGGTTATATTGCTCCGAATACATTTCTGGCTGCCGATCAAGAAATGACGATTGCCGGGGTTAAACTACAGTTTTTCTACACCGGCGGTGAGGCTTTGACAGAATTCGGACTGTACCTGCCAGCCTATAAGACGGCGATTGTGGCGGATGAGATTTTCCCTTCTCTACCCAACATGTATACCATCCGTGGTGGCAAGTACCGTGAGCCGGCAGGTTATCTGCGCGCAATGCAACAGGTGCTCGATCTTGATGTGGAGCACCTGCTCGGCACCCACCTGATTCCCATTGACGGCAAAGAGAAGATCTATAAAACGGTCACAACCTATCGGGATGCGATCCAGTACATCAATGACCAGACGATCCGCTATATCAACAAGGGCTACACCACCGACGAGTTGAAAGAAAAATTTCGTGATCTTCCAGCCTATCTCGATATGGAGCCTTTTACCCGAGAAATGTATGGAACCCTGGAGCATATCGCTGCGAATACCTATGCCGGACTGATCGGTTACTTCAATGGCGATCCCATCGAGTACCGGCCGACGCCGCGGGTCGAGTCGGCCCGGCGCCATGTTGAGTTGATGGGCGGACGTAACAAACTATTTGCCGAAGTGCAGGCCGCCTATCGTGACGGCGATTATCAGTGGGCCGCCGAACTCGCCACATACCTGATCAGGATCGACACGACCGATATGGAGGCCAGAAACATAAAAGCCGCCGCTTTCCGGCAACTCGGTTATGACGAACTCAATACCACCTGGCGTTCATGGTTCCTGACTTCGGCCCTGGAACTGGAGGGAAAGATTGATCCGGCACAGTTGCAACGGCAACTGCTACAGATTTTCATGGGGAATGTCGCACGCCTGGAAACCCTCGCTCTGTTTGAGCCTTTGCGTTATCAGGTGAATGCCGAAAAGGCTCAGGATGCCCACATTGTCCTCGGTTATCGTTTCAATGACACCAACGAAAGCATCGGCCTGGAGCTTCGCAATAGTGTGCTGATCGTGACCCGTAAGTTACCGGCCAAGACGGATATTCTACTATCCCTCGACCGGGCAACACTGAACGATATTCTCACAGGTAAACAGAGCTATGCGGATGCAATCAAGGCCGGGAAGATAATCCTTGAGGGGGCCAGTGAGAAGCTGAATGAGTTTTTCAGTTATATGGATAATTCACAGAATGGTTTGCAACTTGTAGTCCGTTAGTTTGGTGGCCTGTCGGCACAATTCACCGGTTCTCCCGTGAGCGTGCTGGCATCGACGGAATCCAGGCTATCGCAGCTCAGAACAAAGAAAACAGGTAAAAAGGAATAGAGATAATGAGTAACTTTTTCAGTAAATATCGTCACTTGAGTGACCCACCAGTTGAAGGTGTTCCCTTTAAGTTAAACCTGGACGAAGACAAATGTATCGGCTGCGGCCTTTGCGTCAAACAGTGCCCGACGCAGACAATCAAACTTGTTGAGAGAGCTTATTCAGCCAATCAGGTTCCCGCTTGCCAACATAGTTGTTCGGCCGGGGTCGATGTCAGAAAATATATGGACCTGTTGACCAGCGGCGGCAGTTTCGAGGAGGCCTGGAAAATCATCACCGAGGCCAACCCGATGCCGTCAGTGACAGGCAGGGTCTGTCCTCATGATTGTGAGGCCGGTTGTAATCGCAGTGCCGTGGATAGTGCCGTTAATATAAACGGAATCGAGCGGTTTATTGGCGATTATGCATTAGAGAACAAGCTGGCTTTCGACAAGCCGAAGACGTCCCAACCAGAGGATATCGCAGTGATAGGTTCCGGCCCGTCCGGG
>DAOWJU010000171.1 GCA_030640215.1 Desulfuromonadales bacterium | reverse complement strand
GTTGATGACCGCATGATGCGACTGGCGCCAGATATTGCCAGCCTGTCTCTGCGCTTCTACAGTGAAGGCAACTGGCATGATGAATGGGATGCCCGGCAGGATGGATTACCGCAACTTGTGGAAGTTGCCCTGGTGGTTGGCCGTGATGAGCAACGGCAGACTCCTTTCACGACAACTTTTGATATTCCGGACGTCAGCGTACAATGAATCAGCGTGCGATGAATCAGCGTGCAATGAAGGGCTCCAGGAGCAATCGAGGCATGGCCCTGCTGGTGGTGCTGGTCGTAATCGCTCTGCTGACTTCACTGTTGACCGAACTGGCTTTTTCGACCCTGGTCGACCTGCGTCTGACCGAAACTTTTCGTGATACCACCCGGGCCTACTACCTGGCTAAGGGCGGCATCAATGCCGGGCGCATGATCATCCAGGATGATCGCAATGGCTACGATGGTTTCGATGAACTCTGGAATCAGGGAGTCATTAATTACCCGGTCGGTGACGGTGCTGTCACTGTGCGCATTAATGACCAGGACGGCAAACTGGGGATCAACGCTCTGGTCAGTGACAACACGCCGACGACTCTGATGGTTGATCGCTTCTATCGACTGTTCGTCGTTCTGGAGCTCGATAACCTCGCTGACTCGGCTGAGTTGACCGCTGCCCTGATCGACTGGCTCGACAGTGGCGACACCCCATACCAGGCAGTTCTCACTGATGGCGCTGAAATCCCGGTTGCTGGCGCTGAGACCGCTTATTACCAGGGACTGTCGCAACCGTATCCGGTTAAGAACGGTCGCCTTGAGACCATAGAAGAATTGACCCTGATTAAGGGGTTTACTCCGGAGGTTCTGCGCCGGGTGCTGCCGCATGTCGGTCTGCATGATCAGACCATGGTGAATATCAATACCGCCAGTGCAGAGGTGCTCATGTCTCTCGATCTGGAAATCGACAGCGGAGTGGTCGAAGAGCTGATCCGCTATCGACGGGAGACACCCATCGAACGTTTGGCACAACTTGAAGATGAGATCCCTACAGTCGCCTACAGTGTCCTGAAGACTCTTGGCAACCTGAAGCATCTGGGGGTACTCAGTAGCCGCTACCGAATCGAGGCCGATGCCGTGGTCAACGATGGCCAGCGTCGTCTTTTGGCCGAAGTGAATAAGCAAGGCAACCAATTACTGTTTTTCAAGGTAAACTGACTGCTATGACAAAACGATTGATCGGCATTGATCTTGGCCAGAAAAGTCTGCGACTGGCTATCCTCACCCGCGAGCAAGGTATCATCTCGGTCGTCTCGGTTACGGAAAGCCTTCACGAAGAGAGCGTCGACCAAATGGCTCTCCTGCAGGACTCCCTGGGCGTTGATTTTCACCTTGGCGACCGTCTGGCGGCCTGCTTGCCGGGCGGTGCTGCGTTCATCCGGAGGCTGACTTTCCCCTTCAGTGAGCGCAAAAAAATAACCGCAGCACTTTCTTTTGAGCTGGCATCCCAATTACCGGTCGCTCTTGATGACTACACCACAGCGATGCAGCCGCCAGTCAAGATCCAGGAAGGGGCCGTTGTGGTCGCGGCCGCAGTCAAAACGACTCAACTGGCCGAAACTCTGGCACCCTTTGACGAGTTGGGAATCCCTTTACATGTTCTGGACCTGGCTCCGCACGCCTATGTTGCCGGTCTCAAAGATTTTCTGACCGATGGTCTTCTGGTCTGCGCCATGGAACAGGGCACCAGCCTGGCTCTGATAAGCTCAGGAGAGGTTGTCGATTATCGACAGTTGCCGCTTGGTTTGGAGACGTCGGTTGCCGACCAGGCCTGTGCCATTCACCGGGAAGCGACAGCCCTGGGTCAAGCGCAGTCGCTGGACGGAATGACCCTGCAACTGATGGGGCCTCTGGCTACAGTAGAACTGGTTACAGGACTCAGTGCCATGCGGGATCATGTGGAGCTGCTCTCTATCGATATCAACGGCCAGATCATTGAAGCGCCGTTGCTGCCAGCCGTAGCCCTCGCGCTAAGGGCTGCCGATACCGGCAAGGGTCAGGCCTTCAATTTGCGTCAGGGGTCCTTCGCTCTCAGGGGAGAATGGGTCGGCTTACGCAAGACCCTGGTATTAGCCGCCTGTCTGGCTGGGCTCACCCTGGTCACTGTTGCTGCCAGCATGGGCTTGAATTACTACGACAAACAGCAGCAGGCCGACATTCTGCAGCAACAGATCGTCGCTCTTTACCAAGAGACCTTTCCGCAAGCAACCACGATTGTTGATGTTCCTCTGCAGATGAAAAGTGCAATCCGTCAGTTGCGGGAGGACGTTGGCATCATTGCTCCTGATCAACCTTCATCCTTGCATCTACTGCGAACCCTCTCCGATTTACCAGAGTCGCTCACTGTTGATATCGACGAATTCACCATGGAACGCAACGAAGTGCGAATTTCCGGACGTACCAGCACTTTCGAAGCAGTCAACCGTATGGCCGAGACCTTTCGTAAATCACCTTACTTTGAAAAAGTTGAGGTTGCTGAATCGAAGATGGACCTGGCCGGCAAGCAGGTCAGCTATCGCATGCGCATGATCTTGAGCGGGAAGGGTGCGTCATCATGATCAAAGAGCTGAATCAGAGAGAACGTTATGTGCTGGCTGGCGGGGCAGTGGTGCTCGGCCTTTTACTGATTGTCTTTGCTGTGGTGCTCCCTTACGGAACGGCCATTGAACGTCTCGACAAGTCGATCAGTTCCCGTCAAAGGCAGTTGGAGGAGGTCAGACAGTTACAGGCCGACTACCGGGTTCTCAAACAACAGGCTGGCCAGTTGCAACGCGACCTGGGCCGACGTGAAGTCACTTCACCCTTGACCTTTCTCGAGGAGACCACCAGCCGGATTGGCGGCCGTGAAAATCTTGTCCTGATGCGTCCACTGCCAGCAGCCACGCAAGGTCAGCTGCGCATCGAGACCACAGAATTTAAGCTGGAACGGCTCGGCCTCGAACAGGTCTTGCGAATTTTGCAAGCAGTCGAGCAGGCCCGACCACCGATGCGGGTTGTTCGACTGCATCTCAAACAACGCTTCGACAACGCCGCACAACTTGACATGAATGTTACGGTCAGCTCCACACGGAGAAATTGATGCGGTTTACGAAATCCCGAAATCTTTACCTCGCTGCCGGGATCGGTCTTTTTCTCCTCGGGCTGTTTTGCAGCTTTTACCTGATTTTCCCTGATGCACTCCTTAAGCAACGGTTAGTCTACGAGCTCGAAACTCGCCTGCCAATTCAAGTTGATCTTGTCGAAGCCGCTTTGCAACCACTGCTGACTCTCTCTGGCGAGGGGATGAAAGTTGGCTTGTCCGGCCAAACTGAAGCTCTCTTGCAAATTGACTCTTTCCATGTCAGCCCTCAATGGCCCAGTCTGTTTACCGGAGACCCCGGGCTCAAAGGCGCAATAACCTCTTCGGCAGGTGAGCTCTCTTTTCTCTCACAGCGCAGCGGTAAGCTTGATTTGTCCGGCACCGACCTGGCGTTCGACATGCCATTGGCGACCAGCCCAGCGACGCGTATTGCCGGAACTCTCACCTCTGGAAAGGTGACGACCAGCCTACCATTGCAAAGCGCGACTGAGAGCCGCATTGATGTCAAACTCAATCAGGTTGCTGTACAGGGGCTTGAAGCTTTGACCGCGAACGCGGCCGGTTTACGCCTCGGCAAGGTCTCATTGCAGATGAGCGGTCAAGGGACATCTTTTTCCATCTCCCATCTGCAAATGAGCGGCGGTGACCTGGTGGTCTCGGGAGAAGGAACCTTGATGCTGGTGGTCGCGAATCCACAGAACAGCCGGATTAATCTCAACCTGTCGGTGCGTGCTGGTAACCAGGCCAACCAGACTTTGGCCAGTCTCCTCGAACTTGCCGGGAGTCAGCAGGCTGACGGTAGCCGCAAACTTCGTCTGACCGGCACTCTGGCCAAGCCCATAGTCAGGTAAATCATCATGAAAAAGTTTTTTAGTGCTCTCTTGCTGCTTGCGGTCATCGGCACCCCCAACCCTTCGCGGGCTCTCGACCTGACCCCGTTTCAGGTGCGTAACCTCTCGCCGACGGCTCTGGTCCACGGCCTGTCGATCGCCGAAACACCACACTTGTTGCTGGCAGGAAAAACTGCTCTGCAGGCTCGCTTCGATCTGGCTAATCATGCCATGTTGAACAGCAGGAGCGGCGAATCGATCCACCTTGACGGAGAATCTTATGTTGCAACTCTGGGACTGCGCTACGGGCTGAGTGATCAACTCCAGGTGGGGATTGACCTGCCCTGGGTCTGGCACTCAAAAGGCTTTATGGACAGCTTCATCAATGACTGGCACGACTTCTTCGGTTTTTCCAATGGCGATCGGGATGCTCTGAAGAATAACCAGCTTGATTACCTCTATTCTAATAACGGTGATGAACGTCTGCGCCTGCGGGACGAAGTTGACAGCCTGGGTGATGTGCGCCTGCAACTTGCCTGGCAGTTCAAAGCCACCGAGCAGTCAGCCTTCACCCTGCAGACTCAACTCAAGGTTCCGACCGGAGATGCCGACAAACTCACCGGCAGCGAAGCCTGGGATCTTTCTCTCGCTCTCTCTGCGCAACGAGACTTTCCTCTGGGCAAAGGGCAGGGGGCGCTCTGGGGCGGGTTCGGGGTTAGTTGGCTGGGTGATGGTGAAGTTCTCGAAGAAGAGGTTGAAGATTTTGCGGCCAATGGCTGGCTTGGCGCTGGCTGGAGCCCTCTCGATTGGCTGGCTCTCAAAGTGCAGATCGATAGCCATACCGCTCTGTATGACAGTGACCTGAGCGAACTCGGCGACCCGGCCGTGATCATGACCGTGGGTGGCACGTTCGGTCTGGGTGAAAAGACCCTTCTCGATATCGGCATTGGCGAAGACTTGAATGTCAATGCCTCACCAGATGTTGCTTTTC
>DAOWJU010000294.1 GCA_030640215.1 Desulfuromonadales bacterium | reverse complement strand
CCCAATGAATGTGTGCCTGAGTTTTAGAGTTCTGGCCACGCCTGCAAAATCTTAATTTGATGATGAAGACTTAATTCAGCTGCAGAAAAGGATACCGCACAAACCCTAAATATCAAGGGTTTTCGTAACTTAAGAGAGGTCTTACCAATACGTAACACCTATATTTCCGCACAACGATTAATTTATCACGTTAGGCTTTTGACGCAGGGCACAATGCAGGTTTTTAAGTCCACAAAGGAGACTGGACAGGTCATCTATTGGTGGTATTGTTAAGCAAGTTGATCCATGAGAATGCCAAACCTGTTGAAAAGCAGGGACGGAAAGCTGCGGGTCTTTACACCAGGTCACGAAAAGATAGCCGAGCTACCGAATGGGACGAATTCGCCGGTAAATTCGATTTTTTATTGGCAAAACAAGCCTGATCAGGACTCGTTATCCTGAGAGGCTTGTTACTCTGAGAATCTTGTAACCAATTGTTGGCCTCCAGAGAGATTAAGAAGGACATGACTATGACTAAGTTAGCAATCGTTCAAAGAGCACCCGTGTTTCTTGATAAGGAGAAAACGGTTGCAAAAGCAGTTAGCTCAGTTAACGAGGCCGCTGCAGAGGGCGCCGACATAGTCATCTTCACAGAAACATTCATACCTGGTTATCCCTCCTGGATATGGCGTCTCAGACCAGGTGTTGACTGGAGTTTGTCAGAGGAGCTACATGAACGATTATTGAGCAATGCTGTGAATATGGAGTCGGGGGACCTGACCCCGCTGTATGAAGCGGCCCAAACCCATGAGGTCACAGTCGTTTGTGGCATAGAAGAAAGAGACAGCGAGCTTAGCCGGTCGACGCTTTATAATTCCGTTGTCGTTATCGGTGCGGACGGCACCCTGCTGAACAAACATCGCAAACTAATGCCAACCAATCCAGAACGTATGGTGTGGGGCTTTGGTGATGCCACAGGGTTGAAAGTCGTTGAGACACCGGCAGGTCGCGTCAGCACATTATTGTGTTGGGAGAACTACATGCCACTGGCGAGGTATGCCCTCTATGCTCAAGGCGTGGAGATTTATATCGCGCCTACCTACGACAGTGGCGACAACTGGATCGGCACCCTGCAACATATTGCACGAGAAGGCCGTTGCTGGGTTGTGGGGTGTGGAAATCTTATGAATGCCAGAGATCTTCCAGAGGACTTTCCCGAAAAGTCACGTCTCTACCCTGATGCTGATGAATGGGTGAATCCTGGTGATTCTATTGTCATCACACCTGATGGTGAGATTGTCGCTGGTCCTATGCGGGAAGAATCCGGGATTCTGTATTGTGACATTGATCGGGAAAAGGTTGGTATCGCACGAAGAGCTTTAGATGTTGCCGGACACTATTCACGCCCCGACATTTTTAAGCTACAGATAAATACTCAACCTCAATCACCAGTGGAGTTTAAAGGTTAGAGTCGTAATAGAGAGACAGAAGTTCAACGACGAGAGTAGACAGGAGAAATATCATGAATCAAACCATCAATTATAAGGGCAGCTGTTTTTGTGGTGATGTTGCATTTACCTTAACTGGTGAACCAGCACTCATGGCCTATTGTCATTGCAACTCATGCCGGCATTGGTCGGCTGGCCCGGTTAATGCCCTTACCCTGTGGCAACCTGATAGTTTTAAAATCACGCGGGGCGCGGACAACATTGGCGGATTCGACAAAACCGCCGCCACGGAAAATGAAACCGGCATGAGCAATCGTAAATGGTGCAAAACATGTGGCGGCCATACCTTCATCGAACACCCAACGATGGGGCTTGTTGATGTACCGGCGGTTCTCATAGAGGATTTCGCCTTTAACCCGGTCTTACACGTACACTATCAGGAGACAGTGCTGCCCATGAAGGATGGCTTGCCCAAGTTCAAGGACCTCCCGGCTGATGCTGGCGGCTCAGGCGACGAACTTCCTGAGTAGGGCAATTAAAAGAGCAAAACTTAATTTTCAAGAAGGACGATTTGCAACAAATCTATGTGAAAGGGGGTAGTCATGTTCCGCTTTTTATTAATACCCTCTCTGGCAATTGGTTTCGTCTTGCTGCTCGCGGCGCAACCGTTGGCAGAGGATCAGGTCAAACCAACAACCGTCAAAGTCTATAAGTCACCAGGCTGAGGCTGCTGCGGCGGCTGGATCAAACATCTGGAAGATAGCGGTTTAATCATCAAAGCAGAGAACACCAGCAAAGTCTCTGAGATTAAAGCCCAATATAAAATTCCAGATTACCTTCAGTCTTGCCATACAGCCATCGTCGATGGCTACGTAGTAGAAGGCCATGTACCCAGCGAAGAAATCAT
This sequence comes from Desulfuromonadales bacterium, assembly GCA_030640215.1. Lineage (GTDB taxonomy): Bacteria > Desulfobacterota > Desulfuromonadia > Desulfuromonadales > BM103 > M0040. The sequence continues at coordinate 2,536 of DAOWJU010000294.1, read as the reverse complement.
GCGCATGCTCAATGAAAGGCCAGATATCATTGGGTTAAGTGTGCCGGGCATGCCAGTTGGATCGCCAGGCATGGAAATGCCAAACGGTGTATTAAAGCCTTACAAAGTGATTTCTTTTGACAAGTTGGGCAGGACCAGAATTTTTGCCACATATCCGAAGTAAAACTGGGTTCAAAGCCTTCTTAATAAAGAACAAACCAAAAACTCGGAAGTTTATAAACAGAACCGGCGGACTGGATACAGTCCGCCGGTTCTGAAGTTTTTGTGAGCAGAAAGAGGCTCTATAGGCCATGACAAGTAAGGTCGTCAGAGCCCCTTGCAGGATTTATAGACTATTCGAGCTCTGCAGAGAGAACCTTGGAACCGAAGTGGTAGGAGAGACCAATCCCGACCATAAATTGATCCTCATCATCAACGATCGGGCTGTCTGCTGCGTCGCCTACTAATCTTTTGTACTCAGCCTTGCCACCGATCCGCCAGCGATTGGTGAACGAATGGCCAGCGGTTATGCTGAGGTTGACATCCTTGATCCCTGATTCTGCTTTGTATCTCTTCAATCCGGAATTCGCTGACTGTTTCGAATCTACTCCGAAAAAACTCTCCATGTAATCGTCACTCGCCCAGGTCGTTCCGAGTGCGACAAAGACAAGTGGCTTTCCAAACGGCAGGGTTGTGCCACCGCTCAGTTCGACAAGAGCGCCTTCGTGTCCGGAGTTAACATCCTGACGGGCCTCCAGTCTGAAACGCAACGGCTTCTTCCGGTATGTAACAAATCCGCCCGCTTCGATGCTGCTGTCAACATCATCCAAGCCCTCTAACTTATCGTTGTCGTCATCGTCACGTCCTGACGTCCACGACAGAATAGGACCGACCTTAAAATTCTTCTCCCTGATGATATTGGCTCCCAGGGTCTTGCCCTTAAAAAAGAGTATACCCTTCCAGGAACCCGCAAAGTTAGGGCCAAAACCAGTCTCGTAGTCGTTCGAACCCTCATAATCAGGAGAAATGCCACCGGCTACCCCGACACTGAGAGCCCATTCTCGGCTTTTGTCCTTGGGATCTTCATAACCTGGAGCTTCGTCGATCTCTTCGGAAGCATCTGCCCAGAAGCCGACATCATCCAGAAGGCCGTCAGCCGCAGCAACACCAGAAAGGCTCATGGCTGCAAAAAGAATTGCAATTAGAAGGAGAGAGGATCGCTGGAAAACTTTTTTCATGGCAGGCTCCTGGAGAAAAAGGATAGAGACAACAGATGGATAACTATAACAGCAGCACCTGCAATTTCAAAAAAATAAACAAAACATCATCAGGCTCTCCACTCAGAAGCAACTTAAGTGTGAACCCACTCTTACAGCCTTTACCTGATCGGGATAGCCCTGTTTCACAGGGAATACTCTTGTGATTTTCAGTCCGTCATGCTAGAAACTTCCTACGACTCTAACCATTGTAAAGCCCCATCGGGGTTGCTTTTTACCTTTCCGAGATCGCTATGAACAACCTGATTTTTATTATCATTCTAATCATCATTTACCTGATCGCTGCCATTCCAACCGGTGTCGTTCTCGCGCGCCTGATGGGCAGCGAGGATGTCCGCCAGGCAGGTAGCGGCAATATCGGGGCAACAAATGTCTATCGAGTGGCCGGCAAGTTGGCCGGAATCCTGACCCTCGTCGGTGATATTCTTAAAGGATTTCTACCACTGCTGGCTTTCAGGAACTGGATGGCACCAACCTCGACACAGCTTGGTATCGCCTGTTGCGTTGCCATCATCGGTCATTGCTATCCAATCTACCTGAGATTCAAAGGTGGTAAAGGCATCGCCGTAGCCCTCGGTGTCTTCCTGGTCCTCTCACCAAAAGCAGTGCTCGGCGCGTTGATTATCTTTATCATCGCAGTTGCCACAACCCGTTACGTTTCCCTCGGTTCAATACTAGCGATTATGTCAGCACCCTTGTTGCTCCTGATGCTGAACTACCCCCAGGCGCTTTTCCTGACAGCCCTCTTTATCGCAACGCTGGTAACCTGGCGGCACCGCACCAACATTCGTCGGCTTCTGGACGGCACTGAAAGCCGTTTTAAAGCATGACCTTTCACTGACGAATTTTTGGAGCATGCCTTTAATGACTTTGCACCCCAGAAAACTAGCTCTGATTCTCTTTGCCCTGATCGGCACTCCCCTGCTATGCATTGGCCTCTGGCTGCAAGACTTTGTCGCTACGGCGATCACTCCGACAGAACCGCAGGTGGTTGAGATTAAATCCGGCAGTTCTTTCGTGCGGATCGCCAACCAGCTCCAGCAATCCGGCATCGTCAGTGACGCCAGGCGCTTCACACTCCTGGCTCGCTGGCATAAAGCGACGGGACAGATACACGCCGGTGAATACCTTTTTGCAGCTTCGGCCAAACCAGATGACATTCTCGCGCGCCTGGTTGCCGGTGATATCCGCAAATTCCAGGTCACCATCCCCGAGGGCTTTAATCTGCAAGAAATTGCGGCACGCCTGGGAAAAACCAGCATCGGTTCTACACAAGAATT
>DAOWJU010000299.1 GCA_030640215.1 Desulfuromonadales bacterium | reverse complement strand
TTAAAGGCCTCTGTGTACTTGCTGATACGCTCTTTCGCCACAGCCAAGTCATGGTTGTTGAGATTGATGTTGAGCAGGTCGATGAACCAGGGGGCCTTGACCGGATCGAGAACATAGGTCTCGACAATGGCGCGGGCAATTGGCAGCGTCGTGGTCTTGGAATTGTCGTGTACTTCACGGTTTCCGGCAGCTAGCAGCTTGGCGTACTCTTCCTCTAGTAAACGGTCGAAAATTTCTACACTGAAGACATCGCCGGCTTTTAAACCACTTTCGGTATCGTCTTCAGTCAGGGCGGCACCCTTGTGGATCCACTCCCAGAGAATACTCAGGCGGATTTCGCCGGTAGCCATATCTTCCATCAGGTAGAGGATGTCATCGTTGCCGAAGAAGTCTGCTGGTTTCAGCGCTGCGGCCTGAAGCCCCTGGCCGAAGGCGTTGCCATATTGCAGCGCCACACTCAGTAAGTTGCGAGCACCACGAACGGTGCGTGGAGCTGTTTCCAGCAAGGTCAATCCAGCGGCATCCTCAGCCGTGTAGCCGAGTGCCGGGAAGGTGCGGCCGAGCTGATTGGCTTCGCCGACTTCTGCCCAGACCGGGCGGAGAATGTGAGCCATCTTCCAGTGGGCAATCCACTTGCCGCTAGCACCTTCCTGCTGTTCGCGAACCGCTCCGGCTTTGGCCTTTTTCATACTGTTGGCGACACCTTCTTTTGAGCCAACCGGGATGTTCGGTTCCATACCGCCTTGCCATAGCGCATAGTTGCCATTGGCGTCCGGGGTGTTGACGGCGCGGCGTACGCGGTCTTCATAGTTACGCATGTAGCCGTAGGTCATGACGATTGATTCGATATTGGGATTGACGAAGTCGGCATCCCAGCAGTTGGCATCGGAGACGCTGTTGATGTAGTCCCAGCGGCCAGTGTTGAAACCAACGAAGTGCAACCCTAAGACAGCACGGATTTCCATCAACTGAAAAGTTTGCTCAAGTTGTTCCACCAGCACGTAAACTTTAATGGTGCCTTCATCAAGGCCAAGATGGTCTTCGAGGGCGGTCATCATCCGGTTCCAGAATCCGGCCTCTTCGGCAGTCTGGATTTTCGGCAGGTAGAGGACGATGGAGGAGCCAGCATCGATCAAGGTTTTGTAGTTATTGACCACATAAAGAGTCATGTCGACGATAGAGGCGGACAGTGACTCTCCATTCAGACGAATGTGACGGTCATCAAGATGCAGGCCGCGGGCACGGAATATCTTGGTGGTGAAACCGAGTTGTTTGCGCCAGTCGATGATGATCGCACGCCCGAAGAAATCGCGGGCCCAGTTATTCATCTCCCTGGCAACCTGTTCGGCAACATCCAGAAAAAGAGGATCGCGGGCGATGGCGAGTTTGAGGCTGACCTGATTATCGAGCGACATGGTGGTAATCTGACCGAGCGCATCTTCGCCGTCGAACATCCAGCCGTCGGCTCCAGAGAGGAGGGCATAGGCGACATTGCGAAGGTTTGCCTTGATCGGAGAATTAGGCTTGGCGGCGGGGCCAGTGCCCTGCAGCCATTGACGTTGCAGGTCGTGAGGGATGACTGCGCCGACAAACTTGCCGTCTCGGGCATCCTGAACCTTGATGCCGGTGCCCTTGATCTCGGCTCTGGGGTCGAGAAAGGTGATCGGGGTGCGTGATTTGATGCGTGCCGCACGGCGCTGGGTGCGCTCATCCATCAGACGTTTTTGTTCACTGTTGAATTGGGCCATGAAGGTGAGTGCGGCAAGTGCTGCCGGTGTATAAATGGCTAAATACTGCTCCGCGAGATCGTCCCGGATCTGCAGCATCATGCCTTCTTTGTTGGTTGCTGTTGTGCTCATCGGTTCCTCCCTCCAGTGCGGTGAAAAAAATGTTCACCGAATGGTCATCTGTTTAGATCTCAAATATGACTATTTTGGTCAGTTAATATATTTCTACCTTTCAGGTCAATATCTTTTTTTGTTTATATGAACTTTTTTTGTGAGATGGTGGTGTATGGCTGTCTGTTTCTTGACTGGTGTGCTGTGTTTTCTTGTTCTTTAGGATACCGTAGATCTTGGTAGAAGAAAGGGGGAGGAGAGTCTGTTTGACAAATAATAATTAAACCGAGAGTCGGGTCTCTTGCGAGCCCCTCTCATTTGTGTTGTTTTTTGTGAATTTCTCAGCGAAGAAGTTTTTGCTAATCATCAGTTAAAGCAACAAACAGTTTTGGGCGTGACAAAGGTTATGGTGTGTTGTAGAAGAGTGGTCCATACCATTCTCCGGGGAGCAGCCTGTTGGCTGCTCCCCGGCTTTTTGAGGAAGAAAAATGATTCATTTGACAAATATCACTCGCCAGCACGGCACTCACATCCTTTTTAAAAATGCCAGTTTCCAGATCACTGCCGGTAGTCGCAGTGGCTTGGTCGGGCCGAACGGATCGGGCAAGTCGACCATCTTCAGACTGATCACTGGCGAAGAAAGTCTCGATGGTGGCGAGATCAGCTGTAACAAAAAGACGGTGATCGGCTACTTTTCTCAGGATGTTGGTGAGATGTCCGGACGTACGGCTCTGGCAGAGGTTATGGCGGCTTCTGCACGCACTATGCAGCTTGGCGAAGAGATCAAGACGATGGAAGCGGCCATGTGTGAGCCGATGGATGACGACGCTCTGGCGACCCTGTTAGAGAAGTATGGTGATGCCCAAGAGGAATTCGAGCATCGCGGTGGTTATGATCTGGAGAATCGTGCTCAGGCTGTTTTGACCGGTCTCGGCATCGGCCCGGAAGATTACGTCAGACCAGTGGAGAGTTTCAGTGGTGGCTGGAAGATGCGGATCGCTCTGGCGAAGATCCTGACCATTAATCCTGACGTATTGCTTCTCGATGAGCCGACTAACCACCTTGACGTCGAATCGATCGTCTGGCTGGAAGATTGGTTATCAACCGAATTCAAAGGTGCCGTGCTGATGACCAGCCACGACCGGGAGTTCATGAACCGCCTGGTCACCCGCATCATCGAGGTTGGCAATGGCACGATTACCACCTACGGCGGCAACTATGACTTTTACCTGCGCGAGCGGGAAGTTCGTCGCGAACAGCTGCTTGCCAGCCACCGTCGCCAGCAGGAGATGCTCGCCAAGGAAGAGGATTTCATCGCTCGCTTCGCAGCCAGGGCCTCACATGCTGCCCAGGTGCAGTCGCGGATCAAGAAGTTGGAAAAAATCGAGCGGATCGAAATTCCAGCCGAGCAAAAGGTCATTAAATTCGAATTCCCCGAGCCACCGCGTTCCGGTGACGATGCCGCCAAGGTTGAAAGCCTGGCAAAAATCTGGCAGGTAGCTGATGGTGCAGACAAATCGGTTTTTAGTGGTGTTTCCGGACTGGTCCA
>DAOWJU010000121.1 GCA_030640215.1 Desulfuromonadales bacterium | reverse complement strand
TCCGGGCAGGAGAAACCCGCCCGAACATAAGTATCTTTGAATAATAAAAAACGGGTAGTGAGCTACCCGTTTGCAGGATAATACTCTTGTATCGGCGTAACGTCAAGGCTTTCCCGCTGCAGAGCCAGGATGCCGTCTGCTGCGGCCTGGATTCCAGCGACAGTTGTGAAGTAAGCGACGTTGTGCATCAGCGCCGAACGACGGATGGAAAATGAGTCGATAATCGTCTGCGTGCCGAAAGTGGTATTGAAGACCAGAGCGATCTGATTGTTCTTGATCGCGTCGACACAATGCGGACGCCCCTCCTTGACTTTGTTGATCGGGGTCGCATCAATACCGTGGGCACGCAGATAAGAGGCTGTGCCGCTGGTGGCGACAACATCAAAACCAGCGTCACGGAGCTTGCGCACCGACTCAACAATGGCCGCTTTGTCTTCTTCTTTAACGCTGACAAAGAGCTGCCCTGAGGTCGGTAGACGCACATTAGCACCCAACTGGGCCTTGGCAAAAGCTTTGCCGAACTCGAAATCAATGCCCATAACCTCGCCGGTCGATTTCATCTCTGGCCCAAGCAGGCTATCGACACCAGGGAATTTGGTAAAGGGGAAGACTGATTCTTTGATCGAGATATGCTCAGGGATAATTTCCTCATTAACTCCAAGCTCTTTAAGCGTCTTACCCGCCATGATCCGTGCAGCGATCTTCGCCAACGGGCGTCCTGTCGCTTTAGAGACAAATGGTGAGGTACGACTGGCACGCGGGTTGACCTCAATCAGGTAGATCTCATCATTTTTGACGGCGAACTGGATATTCATCAAGCCACAGACGCCGAGCTCCAGGGCCAGAGCAACCGTCTGCCGGCGGATCTCATCAACAACAGGCTTTGTCAGTGAATATGGTGGCAACACACAGGCGGAATCACCGGAGTGAATGCCAGCCTCTTCAATATGCTGCATGATCCCACCGATAACCACCTGCTTGCGGTCTGAGAGTGCGTCAACATCGACTTCGATTGCCTGATCGAGGAATTTGTCTATCAGAATCGGATGATCCGGTGAAGCCTCCACGGCATATTGCATGTAGTTGCGTAGCTGGTTCAAATCGTAAACAATTTCCATGGCCCGACCACCAAGCACATAGCTTGGACGCACCACAACCGGATATCCAATAGACTCGGCAATCTTTTCCGATTCGGGGATGGAACGGGCAATCCCGTTTTCCGGCTGCTTCAGCCCGAGTTTGTACAGAAGCTTCTGGAAACGTTCCCGGTCTTCAGCACGGTCAATAGCATCGGGGGTTGTGCCGATAATTGGTACGCCAGCCTTTTCCAGGGCAACCGCCAGTTTAAGAGGAGTCTGACCACCGAACTGGACAATAACCCCCTCTGGCTTTTCAACATGCACGATTTCAAGCACATCCTCAAAGGTCAAAGGCTCAAAATAGAGGCGGTCCGAAGTGTCGTAATCGGTCGAAACCGTCTCAGGGTTGCAGTTGACCATGATGGTCTCATAGCCGTCTTCAGCAAGCGCAAAGACCCCATGCACGCAGCAGTAATCAAATTCGATCCCCTGGCCAATGCGGTTTGGTCCGCCACCCAAGATGATGATTTTGCGGCGATCAGAGGGGACAGCTTCGCATTCTTCTTCATATGTTGAGTAAAGATAGGGGGTGTAGGCTTCAAACTCTGCACCACAGGTGTCGACCCGTTTGTAGACCGGGCGAATATCAAGGCGGTGTCGCAACTCGCGAATCCGGTCCTCATTGACAGCCCAAAGTCGTGCCAGGCGCAGGTCAGCGAAGCCCATCTGTTTCGCTTCACGCAGCAATGAACGGAAAACTTCACCTTCCGGTTGATGCAGAAGAGTCGCGGCCTTAACCAGGCGATCCTCCATGGCCACGATCTTGGCGATGCTGTGCAGGAACCAGCGGTCGATATAAGTCAGGGCGAAGATTTTGTCAATGGAGATGCCCGCCCTCATTGCGTCAGCAACGTACCAGATTCGCTCCCAATTCGGGATTCTGAGTTTCTCTTGCAACTCACTCAGTTCAGACTCTTCCAGCTGTCTCCGGTTTTCATCCGACTCATCAAAGTAGCGGCTTTCAAAACCGCAAGAGCCGATTTCCAGAGAGCGCATCGCTTTCTGCAGACTTTCCTTAAAAGTCCGCCCGATCGACATGGCCTCACCGACCGATTTCATCTGCGTCGTCAAGGTGGCGTCAGCCTGGGGGAACTTTTCAAAAGTGAAACGTGGCATCTTGGTAACCACGTAATCGATGGTCGGTTCAAAAGAGGCGTAGGTCTCACGGGTGATATCATTGGTAATTTCATCAAGCGTATAGCCAATAGAGAGCTTGGCCGCGATCTTGGCGATGGGGAAACCGGTTGCTTTGGATGCCAGAGCAGAAGAACGTGACACGCGTGGATTCATTTCGATAACCACCATGCGGCCGTCATCCGGGTTAATGCCGAACTGGATATTCGAACCACCAGTTTCCACACCGATTTCGCGAATAATACGGAGTGAGGCATCACGCAGCAGCTGGTATTCCTTGTCGGTCAAGGTCTGCGCCGGGGCGACGGTGATCGAATCGCCAGTGTGCACACCCATCGGGTCAAGGTTTTCAATCGAACAGATGATGACCACGTTGTCTGCAGTGTCGCGCATGACCTCAAGTTCATACTCTTTCCAGCCAATCACCGATTCTTCGACCAGGACCTCATCAGTTGGCGAAGCATCGAGGCCTGTCAGAATGATCTGTTCGTATTCCTCCATGTTGTAGGCAATCCCGCCACCGGTACCACCAAGGGTGAACGATGGCCGAATGATCACCGGGAAGCCAATCCGCTCAACAATTTCCATCGCCTCCTGGCGACTATGAGCAAGACCAGATTCCGGCACAGCGATACCGATGTTCTCCATCGCCGCTTTAAACAGTGTGCGATCCTCGGCTTTCTCAATGGCGGGCAGCTTGGCGCCGATCAACTCAACACCGTATTTGTCGAGTGTACCGTCTTTGGCAACAGCCACAGCACAGTTCAGCGCTGTCTGGCCACCAAGAGTTGGCAAGAGCGCATCTGGTCGCTCTTTCTCAATAATGCGCGTCAGTGTCTCAGGGTTCACCGGTTCAATGTAGGTGCGATGAGCAAAGTCTGGATCGGTCATGATCGTAGCGGGGTTGGAGTTGAGCAGGACAACTTCAAAGCCCTCCTCCTTCAACGCCTTGCAGGCTTGGGTGCCGGAATAGTCAAACTCGCAAGCCTGGCCGATGACAATTGGACCGGCACCGATAATGAGGATTTTTTTGATATCAGTTCTTTTTGGCATTAATAAATCCGTTGCTGATTATTGAGGGTTAGAGACTTGTGAACCAGCCCCAAGACCCTATTTCTAATGATTAGTTGCCGCCCTTATGCTTTTCCATCATTTTGATGAACTCACCGAACAGGTAGTTGGCATCATGAGGGCCAGGTGAAGCTTCTGGATGATACTGTACCGAAAAAGCCGGAAGAGTCTTATGTTGCAAGCCTTCGACCGTATTATCATTAAGGTTGATGTGGGTGACAACGGCATCGTCCTGCAGAGAGGCGGCATCAACAGCAAAGCCGTGGTTCTGCGAGGTGATCTCGACATTATGCCCTTGCCCACGACGAACCGGCTGGTTGCCACCACGGTGGCCGAACTTCAGCTTGTAGGTTTTGCCGCCCAAAGCGATTGAAAGTAATTGATGGCCAAGACAGATACCGAATAACGGCACCTTGCCGAGCAGCTTGCGGATATTCTCCTGTGCGTAAGTAATGGGCTCAGGGTCACCGGGACCGTTACTAAGAAAAACACCGTCTGGTTGCATGGCCAGAACTTCCTCAGCTGGGGTGTTTGCTGGCACAACAGTGACAGCGCAGCCTTTACTGACCAGATTACGCAGGATATTGCGCTTAATACCGAAATCGTAAGCGACCACCTTGAATTTGGCTGGGCCTTCTACCTGCTCGTAACCGTCCTCAAGCCCCCAGACTCCTTCATTCCAATCGTAGCGCTCCTCGCAAGTCACTTCATGAACCAGGTCCTGACCAACAATGGATGGTGCTGCCTTGGCTTTCACCACCAGGCTCTCTGCATCCAGATCGACAGTTGAAATAATTCCGGTCTGAGCACCCTTGTCGCGGATATGTCGAACCAGAGCACGGGTATCGATCCCGGCGAGACCGATAATATTGTTTTCCTTCAGATACGCATCAAGCGACATTTCGGAGCGCCAGTTGCTCGGGATATCACAGGCTTCCTTGACGATAAAACCGGCCAGATGCGGCCGAGAAGATTCAACATCTTCGCTATTAATGCCATAGTTACCGATCAGCGGATAGGTCATGGTCACGATCTCACCGCGATAGGACGGATCGGTCAGAATCTCCTGATAGCCGGACATACTGGTATTAAAAACAACCTCACCGGAGATTTCACCGGTGGCGCCGAGGGACTGGCCGTAGAAGACTCTGCCATCGGCCAGGGCCAATACTGCTTTCATATTCAACCTCTCTTATATGCGATTTTGCCAGCGACGATGGTGCAGACTGCCGCACCCTTCATCTGCCAGCCGTCAAACGGAGTATTCTTACTTTTACTCGCCAGCTTCTGTGCTTCAACGGTCCACTCAAGGTTTGGATCAATAACTGTGACGTCGGCAGCGCCACCCACCTCTAATTGGCCCACAGGGAGTCCCAAAGATTCAGCAGGCCCACAAGTCAGGAGAGCAATCGCCTTTGGCAGATCGATCACACCCTTTTCCACTAACTTGAGAGTCAATGGCAGGGCTGTCTCAAGGCCAACAATACCGTTCATGGCAATGCTGAACTCGACATTCTTCTCATCGATATGATGTGGGGCATGATCTGTGGCAATCGCATCGACGGTGCCGTCGGCAATCCCCTGGCATACAGCTTCTCTATCCTCTTCACCACGCAACGGCGGATTCATCTTGGCATTGGTGTTGTAACCACGCACCGCGTCATCAGTCAGGGTAAAGTGATGCGGTGCAGCTTCACAGGTAACATGAACGCCACGTTTTTTCGCCTGTCGAACGATATCAATCGAACCTTTGGTGGAGACGTGAGCCACATGCAGATGAGCACCGGTAAATTCTGCGAGCATCACCTCTCTGGCTGTGGCAGAGTCCTCAGAAACCCAGGGAATCCCCTTGAGGCCGAGTTCAGTAGAGACCGGGCCTTCATTCATGACTCCGGAACCGACCAAATCAAGATCCTCGGCATGTGAAGTGATTGTCAGGCCAAAAGGTTTGGCATATTCCATGGCTCGACGCATCAGCTGTGGATTGCTGACTGGCTTGCCGTCATCGGAGACGGCATAAACTCCGAGTTCCTTCAATTCACCCATTTCAGTCAACGATTCGCCATCAAGCCCCTTGGTAATACTGGCAATGGGGAAGACACGGCAATGTCCTTCGTCAGCGGCTTTTTTCAGGATATAGCTGGTCACAGTCTGACTATCATTAACCGGCTTGGTGTTCGGCATACACGCCACGGCAGTAAAGCCGCCAGTAACCGCCGATAGCGTTCCGGAAGCAATATCTTCCTTGTACTCAAGGCCGGGATCGCGCAGGTGGACATGGATGTCAACCAGGCCAGGAGTGACCACCTTGCCGGTAGCATCAACTATCTCGGCGCCCTTGCCATCCAGATTTTTGCCAATCGCGGCAATTTTGCCCTTTTCAATCAGGACATCACAAATATCGTCAAGTTTTTGTGCCGGGCTGATGACCCGCCCACCTTTAATCAGAATTTTCGCCATGGTTTCACCTATTCCTTATTTTCAAACAACTATTTAGTTTGCATCGAGTCGACACCACTGACCAGATAAAGTAGCGCCATGCGGACAGCAACACCATTTTCGACCTGATCGAGAATGACGTTCTGCACGCCGTCAGCGACAACAGAAGAAATCTCCACGCCGCGGTTCATTGGCCCGGGATGCATAACGATGGCATCCGGCTTGGCCAACAACAAGTTGGTCGGGTTGAGACCATAAAAACGGGCGTATTCCCGTAGACTCGGTATCATAATGTTGCTCTGCCGCTCCATCTGAATGCGCAGCATCATAACCACATCAGCATCCTTGATGGCCTCACGAATGTCGGTAAAGACCTCGACATTGCCGAGGCGCTCGATACCAATCGGGATCATGGTCCCAGGACCACAGAGACGCACTCGGGCACCCATCTTTGATAGAGCGTAAATATTAGAGCGAACCACGCGACTATGGGCAATGTCACCAACAATCGCGACTTCCAGCCCTTCTATGCTGCCCTTATGCTCGCGCATGGTCATCAAATCAAGCAGAGCCTGACTGGGATGCTCATGAGTGCCATCGCCAGCGTTAATGACCGAGCAGCCAACCCGCTCAGCCAGATAGTGCGGCGAACCGGAATGACCGTGACGAATAACGATGATATCAGGAGCCATCGCTTCGATATTTTTGGCCGTATCCTCCAGGGTCTCACCTTTGACGACCGACGAGGTCGAACCGGAGATATTGACCGTATCGGCCGACAGACGTTTGCCAGCGATCTCAAAGGAGAGTCGGGTGCGAGTACTGGCCTCAAAGAAGGCATTAATAACCGTCTTGCCGCGCAGTGTCGGCACCTTCTTAATCTCTCTGGAGTTGACTTCCTTGAACGCATCAGCCGTATCAAGGATCAACTGAATATCCTCTTTAGCCAGTT
>DAOWJU010000170.1 GCA_030640215.1 Desulfuromonadales bacterium | reverse complement strand
TTGGCACCGATATAATCCTTATGGCCGTGACCGCTCATAGAATGCCTGCTTTTTTGAAATCGTAGGGGCCGTGGGTGACTACCGGGTCTTCTTCGCCGAAATTCTCTGTTGGTGGTGGTGATGGTATCTGCCATTCGAGGGATGCACCACCCCAGGGGTTAGCCTCCACAGGGTCGCCCTTAAAGAGGCCGCGAATGATATTGACGAACATCAGGATCAAGCCGATGGCCAGAATCCACGAGCCGACAGTTGCCAGTTGGTTCAGGCCGGTAAACTCGGGTACGTAGTCATAATAGCGGCGTGGCATGCCCTGCATGCCGACGACCTTCATTGAGATGTAGAGGATAAGGAAACCAATGAAGATCACTGCCCAGGCGACAGTTGCAACGGTTTTGTCATACATGCGACCGTAGATTTTCGGTAGCCAGTAGTGCATGGCGGCAAAGAAGGCCATACCGGTACCGCCGAACATGACGAAGTGGAAGTGGCCGACGACGAAATAAGTGTCATGCACATGCACATCAGCTGCGGCCGCACCGAGTACCAGTCCGCTTAGTCCGCCAATAGTGAAGAGCAGGATGAACGACAGGGCATAGAGAAGCGGTGGGTCGAGCAGGATCGAGCCCTCGTAGAGAGTCGCCAGCCAGTTGAAGACCTTGATTGCCGATGGAATGGCGACGATGAAGGTCAAAAATGAGAAGACCATGACCGCCATATCTGACATGCCGCTGGTGTACATATGATGGGCCCAGACCAACGAACCGGCGAAGGCAATGGCGATACTTGAGACGACGATTGCTTTGTAGCCGAAGGCGGGTTTGCGGGAGAAGACCGGGATGATGTCGGAGATCACACCCATGCCGGGCAGGACCATGATGTAGACAGCCGGGTGGGAGTAGATCCAGAAAAGATGCTGAAACATGATCGGATCACCGCCCTGGGCCGGGTCAAAGAGGCCGGTCCCGATGACCCGCTCGGCAAAGAGCAGGGCGACGGTGATGCCGATCACCGGGGTGGCCAGAATCTGAATCCAGGCGGTGGCATAGAGCGACCAGGTAAAGAGCGGAATACGCATCCAGGTCATGCCTTTGGTGCGCAGACGATGGATGGTGGTGACGAAATTTAGTCCGGTGAGGATCGACGAGAAGCCGAGGATGAATACTGCGACCGCCGCTAGCGAGACGTTGGTGCTGGTCTGCGCCGAGAAGGGTACGTAGAAAGTCCAGCCGGTGTCAGGTGGCCCACCGCCGGTGAAGAGCGATGTGACGGCCAGGACGGCCCCGGTGATGTAAAGCCACCAGGAGAAGAGGTTGAGCTTGGGGAAAGAGACGTCGCGGGCACCGATCTGAATCGGCATGATCAGGTTGCCGAAAGCCGCCGGAATACCTGGGATGATAAAAAGGAAGATCATGATCACGCCGTGCAGGGTGAAGGTGGCGTTATAGGTCTGGGCACTCATGATCGTTTCACCGGGCGCAAAGAGCTCAAGGCGGAGCAGCAGGCCGAGCAGTGCGCCAACACAGAAGAAGGTGAGGACGCTCCAGAAGTAGAGCAGGCCGATGCGCTTGTGGTCAGTGGAAAATATCCAGCCGAAGATGCCGGGATAGTTCCCGTCGCCAAAAAAGCCGCGGTCGTTGGTTGCCGTGGCGGTAACATCACTCATAGATTCATATCCTTCTCGTTTTGTAACTATTCAGCACAATCTGACTATTGACAATAACGTTTGTCATCCTCGAATGATTCTATCGGGGATCCATGCTTTAAAATCTGGATTCCCGATTACAGCCTCGGGAATGACAGCTTTTTTATTCTACAGAATAGCTATTTCATTTGTCATTCTTCTTGGACTTCTTGCCGCCAAACATCAGAAAGGCAGCAAAAATGGCCAGAGTCGTCAGGATGGCTGTAGCAGATACACGCAAAATATTGAAGACATAGGTTTTCTGCTCGGGATCAAAGCTAAAACAGTATTGAACCATTTTACGGATTGTTGTGCCGACACGGCCTGCTTTGGCTTCGTAGAGCGCCAGGGTCAGGTCTTTGGGGACAATATGGGTGCCGTGCAGATAGCGAATGATTTGTCCGTCAGCAGCAACCACTAAAAAAGCCACCGGGTGCAGGAATTCGGAGCCGACCTTCTGAAAGTGATAACCGGCAGCATCCGTCAACTGCAGAATCGTTGCACGATCTCCGGTCAGGAATCGCCAGGCTTGATCCGGGTACTGATTTCTCATCGCGGCGTAGTAGGTGTTGCGGCTGCGCAGCGCCAGTTCCGGCTGTTCTGTTTCGTCAAAGCTGAACGAGATGACCTGGTAGTCTTCACCGGCATCGAGCTTGATGTCGGGTAGAACCCGGGCCAGGTCGCCCTGCAGGAAATGACAGACATTGGGACAGCGGTAATAGACCGGAGCGATGATCGTCGGTTTGGTCACCAGATCGGTCAGGCTGATCGGATTCCCTTGCTCATCACGGAAGCTCAGATCGAGAGGCAGATAATCACCAAGTTTCTCATCCAGACCGACTTTGTCCGCACTTGCTGCCGTTGCAACGGGATGAACGTGGCCAGAGGGTTTTTCTGTAACCTCACCATATTCTTTGTGGTTCATTGCCGCCGGTTGATCGTGAGCCATACCTGTTGGTTTGTCATCGGCCATGCTGGTTGATTGGCTGTGCTGGTGCTGAGGCACGGCAGCTGTTGCAGGGAGACTGTATAGCATCGCGCAGAATAGCAGGCAGGAAACAGCCGTCCGCAGGAAGGGTATGTCCAGCCATCGTCTTGAAATTATAAATTTAATCATGAGTTCCAATGAGGGAGGTAAGGATTAATGACAAGCCTGGTTATCATATCAATTTTCGGAGAATTTGCAATTATTAGGTAGTGTTGAGCTGATGTAATGTCTGAAAGGTTGGTGCGTCAGACGGGGATGTGACAACCAGATTGACCTTCCCTCAGATTGCCATGACTGGCAATCTCTCCAAGCTCATCTATACTTTATTGTCTCACGTTTTGACCTGAGCTAAGAGGACAAGTCATGAAAATTCGGGATTTGTTGGTTTCTTTAGTGGTCTTAAGTCTTTTGTCTTGCGGTGGCGGTGGCGGCGGAGGCGATGGTGATTCTAATGGAGAGGTGACGAATGCGGAAATAAACACAGCTCCTGTCGCCAACGCAGGGATAAACCAGAACGTCGTGACCGGATCAGTGGTCCGATTAGATGGCAGTGACAGCTCTGACGCAAATAGCGATACGTTGACTTATTTCTGGACAATTCAATCCGTCCCCCCTGAAAGTAACATTATTCTAAGTAACGCGACCGGGGTTAATCCAACATTCACTGCAGATCTTGACGGAACTTACGTTTTTAGTCTGATTGTTGATGATGGGTGGGTTGCCAGCCCTGCAGACACTGTGATTGTGACGGCATCAATGTTTGATATCTCCATCTTTATTGGGACGTTTGGCGCAAACCTCTCCGAACCGGGTTCAAAATGGTGGGGTGGAGTTAAAGGGCCTGATGGTAAGGTTTACGGAGTTCCATTTGATTCAGACGATATCTTGATTATTGATCCAGACACAAACAATGCGACTCGCAGCGCTATGGGGGCAGGTCTTCCTGGCTCAGAAAAGTGGGCGAGTGGGTGTCTCGGTCCTGATGGGAAGATCTACTGTGCTCCTTACAACGCCCCAGATGTTCTAATTATTGATCCTTTAGCTGGAACTGCTACACGCACCGACTTTGGGCTGGATCTTAGCGATACTCGTAAGTGGGCTGGTGCTGTTTTGGGTGCAGATGGCAAAATTTATTGTATCCCTCGAAGCTCAACAACTATTCTTATTATTGACCCATCCACTGGAACTGCCTCCCGTAGCACTATGGGAGCAAATCTGAATGGCTCCAACAAATGGTCTGGGGGTATTTTAGCCACAAATGGGCAAATTTACGCTGTTCCCCGCGACTCCTTGAATATCCTAGTCATTGACCCTCCGTCTGGTTCTGCTTATCGGAGCACTTTGGGGGCTGCTCTTACAGACAGCCACAAATACGCTGAAGGGATTCTGGCGCCGAACGGGAACATCTACGCTATTCCCTACACCAATTCACCCGACATCCTGGTCATTGACCCGGTTGCCAGCTCTGCATCTCTGAGTACCATGGGTGTGGATCTTACTGGCTCCGGATGGTCAGAGGCAATACTTGGTCCAGATGGCAAAATCTATGCTGTCCCGTACACTGCATCTGATCTGTTGATCATTGATCCGGGGACTGATTCTGCTTCGCGTATCGCGATTGACGGCGTGGGATATACCTCAAAAGGAAAATGGGTCACGGGAGATATTGTTGACAATAAATTCTACGGCATTCCCTATGGCTCTGAGAATATTATCCTTGTGCAGTTCGATTGAAGGGAAATAGCTAAATCAACAAAAATAGCACTTGGGTCGTCTTTTAAAAGAGAAGTCCTTTCTTAGCATTGCTCTAATTGCCCCCGCCTGGTTCTTCTGATAGCATACGTTTGCTTAGCAGCCTGCCAGGAGGTCGAATATGGATGAACTAAGAAGTCGAATTGTCGAGCTGGAAATTCGCTACACCCACCAGAATGATATGGTCGAAGAACTGAATACGGAACTGACGTCGGCGAATGCACGTATTGATCGTCTAGAACATCAGGTAAAGGCCGTGCACGAGATGCTTGGCACCTTGGGACCGGAACTGACGCAGTCTCCTGACGAGTAACGATGAATGACTTGAAACGCATCGGTCTGGAGGCCTGCGTACTGATTGCTTTCGGTGCTCTCTTTGGCCTGACCTTGAACTACCAGTTGGTTATAGACGCTTTCTCCGGACAGCTTGCTGCTCCGCAGCGCCAAGTTACGCAAGAGAGCGTTTCGGTAGCGTTGCCGATGCCAGCTCTGATTGATGAAGTGCAGCAGGTGATGGCTTCCGGCGGCCTGATCGTCGATGCCCGCAGTCCAGAGCTCTATGCTCTGGGATATATCGAGGGTGCCGTCTCCTTGCCAATGGTTGAGATTGACGCCGAGTTACCAGCTTTCCTTGCCAGAGTTGCCAAGAACCAGACGATCATCGCTTATTGCAGTGGCTTCGGTTGCCCCGATTCGTTCGACCTGGGTGTGCGCCTGATTGAAGCGGGCTATCTGGATGTGCGGGTTTTCGAGGGCGGTTACCCCGAATGGCGTGATGCCGGTCTGCCGGTTGCGGGAGAGAGTCGATGAAGCGGTTCTGCTACCATCTTTTCCGCTTGATCCTGGCGCTGATCTTCATTTATGCCGGTGCCGTAAAGATGCAGGATGTGGTCGCCTTTGCCAGCCATGTCGCCGCCTACCAGATTCTCCCTTACGCCATGAACTACCTGGTTGCGACGACGCTGCCATACATGGAATTCCTCGCCGGAATCATTCTGCTGCTCAATGCCCGGGTTCGTCCGGCTCTGGTCGTGGTTGGCGGTATGAACTTGGTCTTTATGGTTGCTCTGGTCTCGGTGTTGCTACGTGGCCTCGACATCGACTGTGGTTGTTTCGACCCGAGTGGTGGTCAGGATGTTACCGTCGGGGTTGCTTTGCTGCGTGATGTCGGTTTGATGATTCTGGTTGTGCTGACTTGGTGGCTACGAACAAATGAGCGGAACGCGGGATGCGGGACGCGGGACGAAGAAGCCTGCCGTTAGGGGCCTGTCCCGGATTCTCACGGGCCTGTCCCCGGAAATTCACCTATGACTTGGAAATCACAACTGGCCAACAGCATCACCACACCGGAGCAACTCGCGGCACATTTCGGCATCGACCCAGAGCCGCTACGAGCCGTCTCTGCCCGCTATCCTTTGCGTATCACCCCCCACTATCTCGACCTTATAGAAGAGCGAAACGATCCGCTCTGGCGACAATCTGTCCCCGATCTACATGAGTTGGTGGTGGATGATCTTCCGGAAGATTCTCTGAATGAAGAATCCTTTTCACCGGTGCCAGCGGTGGTGCATCGCTACCCGGACCGGGCGTTGTTGCTGGTTTCCGGGCAGTGTGCCGGTTATTGCCGTTTTTGTACCCGCAAAAACCGGGTCGGCACCGCGGCGCTGACTTTTACCGCAAAACAGATTGCCGCCGGGATTGCTTATATCAAAGCAACGCCTGGTATTCATGATGTCATCCTGACGGGAGGCGACCCGCTGCTGTTGGATGACGACCGGCTTGGCGATATTCTGGCCCAGTTGCACACGATTCCACATGTGGAGATCATCCGTATCGGCAGCCGGGTGCCGGTAACTCTGCCGGAGCGTATTACCCCGCAACTCTGCCAGTTACTGGCTCGCTTTCAGCCTCTCTATCTCAATACCCACTTTAATCATCCGCGAGAGCTGGTTGCCGCCAGTATCATGGCCTGCGCCCGTTTGGCCGATGCTGGCATCCCCTTGGGCAATCAGACCGTTTTGTTGCGCGGCGTCAATGATGATCCGGAGGTGATGATTGAACTCTGTCGCGGTCTGTTGAAAATGCGGGTGCGCCCCTACTATCTGCATCACCTTGATCAGGCCCACGGTACAGCTCATTTTCGTGTCCCGGTGGAGTGTGGTCTGGAAATTATCGCAGCGCTGCGCGGCCGGATCTCTGGGTTGGGGATTCCGCAATACGTGGTTGATCCGCCTGGTGGACAGGGCAAGGTGCCGTTGTTGCCCGAGAATCTTCTGCAGGTGGGGGAGACGATTAAGGTGAGAACGAACTGTGGAATTGTTGAATTACCCAACCGTCCGTTAAAGGCGATTTAGCCGCTCGATGCGTTACCCGATCAGCGCCTGCTGTTGGAACGACTCTTCGCACGTATATTGATCTGACCATTGTGATTCTTGAGACTTTGTGAGATCAGGTCGGTCTCTTCTTTTGTCAACAAACCCTTCTCAATAAAATACTGTCCGATTCGTGTCTGCAGGGAACGCTGATGTTGCAGCAACGCCTCTACCTGATGCGTCTTGAGATAGCCCAGCTCGACGGCTTTTTTGCCGAAGCGTATGGCATGACCACGGTGACCAAGAATCTGCTTCACTTTGGCTTCTGATAACCAACCCCACTTCTTGGCAATGACGCCGAGCGTTGGCCGCTGCCGTCTTTGCCAGACCAGCGCTTCGATCAGTTGCTGGTAAGTCACTTTCCCCTGGTAGTAGGTGAACATGCCGAATTCAAGTGGAATCGCAGGCACCTTGGTCGGTCTGGAATGAGGCTTCTGCTGATTGTTCTGGCGCGTTGAACTGTTTTTCCAGTGTGATGCCGCCCCTGGTGGTCTTCTGGATGCCGCCCCTGGTGGTCTGCTCGATGCCGCCCGTGGTGATCTTCTCGATGTCGTCTGTGATGGCCCACTGCTCGGGGTTTTCTGACGGGGACGGTGGCGTTTGTCGAGGAACTCGGTGATCAGGTCATAGGCCTGACGAATCTCTCGAAACCGTTCTGTTTGCTGTTTGCGAATCTGTGTCGACGAGCTCGCATGGGCGTCAGGATGATGGGTCTTGGCCTGGTTGCGGAAGGCTATTTTGGCACCACTTGGCTGGAGATAATTGAGAAATTCGTGGGACAGATTAATTTCCTTGCCGAACAGGGTCCGGCAGGCGTTAAAGAGGGCTGTCTCAGATTGAAAATACATAGTTGTTAGTGGCCTCTGTGAATGATCTGTCCTCTCTTTTTTATAGCCTGTCGGCGGGGTGAAAAACAAGAGGCATTTACATTTGACGTGAGATTTCTCGTCTTAGAGATCATCGGGAGTGAAAGCGACTACGTCGTCAATTTTCTCGGCGTCGGTAAGCAGCATGATCAGGCGGTCGAGACCGAGGGCGATCCCTGCCGCTTCGGGCATGGTCGCCATCTCGGTGAGGAACTTCTCCGGGAGAGGGTAAGGCGTCTTGCCAGCACTGCGCCGGGTGTCTTCGTCTGCTTCGAAACGGCTGCGTTGTTCATCTGGATCAGTCAGTTCCGAAAAGGCGTTTGCAAGTTCCAGGCCGTCGATATAAAGCTCGAAACGTTCGGCAACCTGAGTGTCTTCTGGTTTGAGTCGGGCGAGTGCGGCCATACTAGCTGGGTATTCGGTAAGGAAAGTCGGTCGGTCTTTACCCAACTGTGGCTCGACTTCGGCGGTCAATATCTCTTCAAACCGATCTGTGGCAAGGGCTTCATCCAGCTCTGTTGATGCATATTGTGAAAAAGCTTCGGCAACCGTCAGCCTCTTCCAAGGCATAGCCAGATCAATGGTACGTCCCTTTCGGCACAGCTTGCCCTCCGGTACCAGCACAAAGAGCAACTCCATACATTCGGTCATCAGGGCGTTGTAGTCAACATCTGTCCGGTACCATTCGAGCAGGGTGAACTCGGGAAGGTGGTACTGGCCCCGTTCGCTGTCACGCCAGACCCGACAGATCTGAAAGAGCTGCTCGTAACCGGCAGCAAGCAGGCGTTTCATCGCCAGTTCCGGTGATGTGTGCAGTGCCCATGCACCGCTGACGATGGCGTCGATGTGCGGTTCTGGAGCGTTGGCTGGAATGCGGTGAGGGGTCTCTATTTCGAGGTAGCCGCGATTGACGAAGAAGCTGCGAATATCTTTAACAACTCTGGCTCTTTCTGCCAGGGTTTGCCGTTTGCGGGCCAGTGCCCAGTTCGGCTCGCTCATGACTGCTCCTCGTTCATACCTAGGCCGAAGAGTCTTCTCATCAGGCGGAAGAAATCCTCAACCAGCAGGTAGAGACAGGGGACCAGCAACAAGGTGATGACTGTGGCAAAGAGGATGCCGAATCCCAGTGACAGAGCCATGGGAACCAGGAAGCGGGCCTGGCGGGATGTCTCGAAAATCATTGGTGCCAGTCCACCGAAGGTGGTCAGAGTGGTCAGGATAATCGGCCGGAAACGGCGGGTGCTGGCGGCACTGATCGCCACGAACGCAGAAGCGCCCTCCAGACGTTGACGATTGGCGTAGTCGATCAGCACCAGGGAGTCGTTGACCACCACTCCGGAGAGGGCGACGATGCCCATCATGCTCATCAGACTCAGACTATAGCCCATGATCAGATGACCCAGGGTGGCACCAACTATGCCGAAGGGGATCGCCAGCATGACAATCATCGGCTGGCTGTAGCTGCGGAAGGGGATCGCCAACAGAAAATAGATGGCGATCATGGCCACAATAAAACCGTTGAACAGGCCTCCGGTACTTTCCTTCATTCTGGCCTGGCGTCCCTGATAGCCGTAGGTCAACCCCGGGAAGTCCTGGACAAGTTCCGGCAGGATTTGACTGTTCAGTGTGGCAAGGATCTGGCTGGTCTGGCTGATCGGTTCGACACTGGCGGTGACACTTACAGTGCGGCGGGCATCGCGGCGATTAATGGTTGTATAGGCACGCCCACGCTCGACTTCAGCAACTTCAAAAAGGGGCACGAAAGTGCCAGCAGAGGTGCGAAGCATCAGGTTCTCGATATTGAATTCGCTGCTGCGCTCGCTCTCCGGCAGGCGTACCCGGACTGTGACTTCGTTACGGCCACGCTGTTGACGCAAGGCTTCAGTACCAGAGAAGGCGCTACGCACCTGGCGGGCGATTTCACGCGAGGTCAGGCCAAGGCTTTCACCGCTCGGCTTGATGCGGAAGTCGAGTTGCTCTTTTCCCGGGGTGAAGCCATCATCGATATCCTTGACGCTGGGAAACTCGGCCAGACGCTCCGCAAGGGCGACGCTGGCCTGGTCGAGGATATCGGTATTCCGATGCGAGAGCTCCACCGTCAGGGCAGCGCCTCCTCCCGGACCGCCGCGATCCGATTCGTAACGTAATGACTCCAGGCCGATAATCGGCCCGACTTCTTTGCGCCAGAGCTGAGTGACCGTGCCGGTAGTCAGAGGTCGTATGCCGGGAGGTCTCAGGTGAGCGGTCACTTCGATTCGACCTTCGTCAACCAGAGCGAAGACTCCCAGCAGAAGTTCATCACCTCCATTTGCAGCGGCTACGTTTTCAATGCCACGCACCAGTTGCTTTTGTACCTGCAAGGCAACAGTCAGCGGGCTGCCGGCAGGAAGAACCGCAGTGACAACTGCTCGATCTGATTCCACGCGAGGCATCAGAATCATACCTATACGACCACTGGTGACATAGCTGAGAACGATGATCAGCACGGCTAGGCCTATGGCAACAGTCAGGCCGCGCCAGCGGATACTCAGCTCAAGAAACGGACGAAAGCGATTCTCGATAAAGCGAGAGAACCCCGCACTGAAGTTCTGTTGCCAGTCGTGCAAGCGTGAGGTCAGGCGGTTACGTGGGGTGCTCCGGGTATGCGCGAGATGGGCTGGTAGAATCAACAGCGCCTCAACCCAGGAAATGATAAAAACGGTGATGACTACCACGGGGATCGCTTTCCAGATCTTACCCATGTAGCCGGGCACGAAATAAAGCGGCAAAAACGCTACGATATTGGTCAGAATGGCGTAGGTGATCGGTACTGAAACGTCACGGGCACCGAGGATGGCGGCCTTAATCAGCCCATGGCCGCGCTGGCGGTATTCATAGATATTTTCACCGGCAACAATAGCATCGTCGACGACTATTCCCAGGGCGACGATAAAGGCGAACATGGAGATGATATTGATCGAGATTCCCATGGTGGGGAGAAAAAGCAGGCCGCCAAGGAAGGAGATCGGGATTCCCATGGTCACCCAGAAAGCCAGCTTGAATTCGAGAAACAGTCCGAGCAGCAGGAGTACCAGTACCAGACCGATGCAAGCGTTCTTCAGCAGCAGGTTGAGACGCTGCTCATAGATTTTGGAGCGGTCGCGGTTGATGCCCCAGTCGATTCCGTCCGGCAGGTCAGCCTCGATTTCAAGCATGGCAGAACGTACGGCCCGTGAGACGCCGAGTGGAGTCTGGTCACCAACCCGGTAGACATCGAGGGCAATGCTGCGCTGGCCGTTATAGGTGGCGAAGCGGTCACTGTCTTCGAAGGTCTCACGGACTGTGGCTATCTCCTCAAGCAGGACGACCGTGCCGTCGGCGGTGCTGATGATCGGGATGCGGGCAAACTCATTGGCCCAGTCGCGTCGATCCGTGACGCGCAGCAGAATATCCCCTCCATCAGTCTCCACCGCTCCACCCGGGACTTCAGTCGAGGCGGCGTCGATGGTACGGGCAACTTCGTCCAAGGTGAGGCCGTAGCTACGCAGCTTCTCCTGCGGCACATCAACCTGGATCTCCAGATTGCGTGCTCCGGAGAGGTCGATCTGGGTCACCCCTGGGTCCTGGAGCAACCGGTCGCGGACCTGCTCAGCAGTCTCGCGTAGAGCCGCTTCTGTGGTGTTTCCGTAAAGTTGAATAATAAGCACCTCACGGCGGCGGGACAGCAGAGAAACCTGGGGCTCTTCGGCATCGTCCGGGAAGGTGCGAATCCGGTCTATCTCCTGCTTGATCTCCTGGTAAGCCTTTTGCTGGTCGGCATCGGTCATCAGTTCGATGCTTACCGAGCCAACGCTCTCAGAAGCTCTCGCCGTCAACTCCTTGATACCTTCAAGGCCACGAACCGCTTCTTCGACAGCGAGGATGATCCCCTGTTCAACCTCTTCCGGGCTGGCTCCAGGATAGGCGACACTGACTGTGACCCTATCGAGCTCGAACTCGGGGAAGACCTCTTTTTTGATCTGTCCCGAGACAAAGAGTCCGCCGATCAGCAGGACAATCATCAACAGGTTGGGCGTAACCCGGTTATAGACCATCCAGGCAAGAGGCCCTCGCTGCCAGCGTTCTTTTCGCAACCGGTTCATGGCTTGGTTTTCTCTTTATCTACCGGCTCTACTGCCTTAGCTCCCTTGAGCCGCAGAGTCATTCCTTGCACCGGCGAGGATAGATTCGTTGTGATCAGACGTTCTCCATCGCTGACCCCGCCGGTGATCAGGACATGGTTCTGGCCGCGAAAAGCAATCTCCACCGGGCGGATATCAAGGTGTCCCTGCTCGTCCATGATCCAGAGTTGGTTGCCGTCACGGATCAGGTCGCGCTCAATGGCGGAAGCGTGCGGCAAGGTCTTGCCATCGATCTCGACTCGGACATAACTGCCGAGCAGAAGTTTCGGTTGCCCCTCTGTGGTCGACTTCAGGGCAAGAGGATCTGGGATCTCGGCCAGCACTCTGGCCATTCTGCCTTTTTCCTCGACCATGGCGGTCAGGCCGATCAACTGACCGGTGCGGTAGCTGTCCTGACCCCAGGCCGCCGTATCATAGATGCGTACCATCGAGCCGGTTGTGCTGCCCTGCTGGCCGGTGCTGATCCATTTGAGTTGACTGGCCGGGACCGGTGCTTCAACCCAGTAACGATCACTGCCGACCAGAGTTACCAGAGTGGTGGAAGGTGAGACACGGGTGCCGAGATTGATCTCGCGGGACATGACCACGGCGTTGAATGGCGCTTTAACGGTGGTTCGTTTGAGGTCAAGCTGTGACTGCTCGAGCCGCGCCATGGTTCCTTCCCGGACCGCCTGACTGCTGGCAAGTTGTGGCACCCGCAGCATCAGTGCATGTTCTTCAGTACTGACCGTTTCACCGAGTAATTCGTATTCCTTCTGGGCCACCCGTTGTCGGCCCAACTCCATCTGCAGGTCTGCTTCGACCCTGGCCACTTCGCTGGCCAGTTGCTTTACAGTGAGCTGATAATCGCTCGGGTCGATGGTGAGCAGCGCCTCGTCCTTGCCAAAACGCCCGCCCGGGATCAGGTTGTCATTCATCTCAATAATCTCACCGCTAACCTGGGGTTTGAGAGCAACTTCACGCTGCGGTTTTACTGTACCCATGACGCTAACGGTTGTCGTTTGCGGGCCGAACGCGATGGGCTGCACCTCCACCATGACCGGCTTGCGTACTTTGGGCCGTGGCTTGGCTTTGGGTCCCGACTGCATCAGCCAAAAGGCGACAGCTGTACCGGCAAGAATAACGATGATCGGTAGCAGCAGTCGCAACGGGCCGGCTTTGTGGCTCTGCCTGGATGGTTCTGGATGCGGTTGTTGATGCTGGTCTGGGCACATGGTCATTCACCTTGGAAGGTTGTTTTTTTTGAACTATCGCGACATTTCCCAACCGCCAGCTAAAGCGCGGCAGAGGTTGATACGATTGACGAAGAGTTCGCGCCTGGCAGAGAGCTGGGTGCGTTGCAAGAGCTGTTTGGAGAGCAGTGCACCGAGAATACGCTGGTAGTCCTCGGCACCGTTCAGGTAGCGATCCCGGATGCGACTGGTCGCCTGTTCGGCGAGCTCCAACTGCCGGTTGATGCTGAGCAGGTACTCCAGTTGTCTTAGCTCCTGAGTCAAAGCATCTTCAACCTCGGCCAGAGCGTCGAGAACCGTCTGTCCGTAAATATGGAAGTTTTCTGCGGCCACTGCCTGGCTACGTTCAACTTCAGCAAGACGTCGACCACCATCGATCAGCGGTGCCAACAGATTTGCGGCCAGAGAGGTCAACCAGTCGTCGAACAGATTTTCAATCTGTTCATCCGTGGTGTTGGCCCGGCCGGTTAGGCTGAGACGTGGGAAACGATCGGCAACTGCTGCGGCCACCCTTTGATCAGCAGCCTCCAGTTGTAACCATGCAGCGCGCACATCGGGGCGTCGTTCGAGCAAGCTGCTCTGTAGCCCGGTAACCGGTAGTGGTGGTAGCTCACCGAGCTTATTTACAGTGATCTGTGGGGCTTGGTCAGGAGCTACCCCAAGCAGGACCGCTAATTGATTCTGTAGCACTTCCGCCCGGCCAGCGGCCAAGGCTCGTTCACCACGTCGACTCTCAACTACTTGGCGTTGTTGCAGAAGGTCGGCGATGCCGGTCTGGCCAGTACGAAACTGCAGACTGATCAATTCAAGACCTTGTTCGTTGGTGTGCTGTTGCTGTTTAAGAATTTCGATTTGGCCGCGCTGCTCAAGCAGTTGGAACCAAGTTGTTGCGACCTGAGCCGACAGCGTTAGAGCTGCCGTTTGCAAATCCTCTGCGCTGGCCAGAGCATCAAGTTCGGCAGCCTCGCTAGTGGAACCAACGCGGCCCCATAGATCGACCTCGTAACTTGCGGCGAGGCCCAGACTGTAACTTTCTGTCGAATTGGTATAGGAGCTTATTCGTGATCTAGTGCTGCTGGCTGCTGCTTCACCACTGAGCTGTGGAACAAAATCGGCACCGGCCTTGCGAGCCACAGCACGAGTTCGGTCGAGACGGTCCCATGCGCTCTGTAGAGTGAAATTGCCAGCCAAGGCTTGAGCAATCAGCCGGTCAAGGGTCGGATCCCCGAAAGTCAGCCACCACTTCTCAGGGAGTTGTTCCTGTCCGGTTGCAGAAAAACTTCCCTGTGGTTGAAGGGCTGAATCCTGGTGGGTGGTGACCGGGGCACAGGCAGTGAAGAAGAGGAAAACGATGACAAGGCAGAACCAGACACATCTTTCGTTTAGGCTGTTATCAGGTTTTGTTCGGTTGCTCAGCATGCCTTGCGACTCTCGGTGGTCATGAATGTCCTTTTAGGTTGATCTCATATTAGACGAAATGGTTTCGGAAAAGTTTAAAAAAAAACGTCCGCATGCGGACGTTCTTTTTTCTTAGCGTTGATTGGAACTACTCCTTAACACGTGTCACATATTCTCCGGTGCGTGTATCGATCTGGATCAGTACGCCTTCGTCAACGAAACCGGGTACCTGCAGGGTGTAGCCGGACTCTACAGTGGCAGGTTTATTGTTGCCAGCGGCAGTGTCACCCTTGACCCACGGGTCGGATTGGCTGACGCGCAAGTTGACGAAAATGGGCAGAGTCACGCCGATGCCACGCTCGCCGTGCATAAGAACTTTGACTTCCATGTTGTCGACCAGAAAATACCTGTCGTCACCGAGAACTTCCTCGCTGATCGAGGTCTGCTCGTAGGTTTTCTGATCCATGAAGACGTAGCCGGTCTCATCCTTGTAAAGGTACTGCATGTCGCTCTCGACCAGGCTGGCTGGCTCAAAGCTTTCACCGGAGCGATAGGTGCGATCAAAAAGAGCACCGGTGATCATATTGCGTAACTTGCACTTGTAAAGGGCTTGCCCTTTACCTGGCTTGGTGAAGTCAAACTGCACGATGACGTGTGGCTCATTGTCGATCATCAGTTTGATACCTTTTTTTAGATCTGCACAGCTGTACATGGGAAAACTCCTTCAAGAAGTTGGAATAGGAGGTTATACGGCATTGCTGTTATACCTAAAAGGACGGCGCGTGTCATGGGTTTTTTAGGGGCTGGTTCCGGGTGCAGGGTCAAGATGTAGAAATTCAAACTTCAACTGACAATGGCTGTCCAATTTGACCCGGCTCAATAATACACATAATTATGGCCACCTAGTAGCGGGTGGCCATTTCTCTTCTCGGTATCAGGGCACAAAAAAGCCCCACGGAAACCCGCGAGGCTTTTTAGCTAATCTAATGTAGCTGCCTTACACTTTACGAACATTTGATGATTGAGGGCCTTTCTGGCCTTCAGTGACATCAAAACTCACCCTATCGCCCTCAGCGAGAGATTTGAAACCGTCGCCTTGGACTTCAGAAAAATGTACGAACACATCAGGTCCATTGTCCTGCTCAATAAAACCAAAACCTTTTGCATCGTTGAACCACTTCACAGTACCTTCAGCCATTTTTAACTCCATGTTCCCCTGTGGGAACGTTTGGGTTGTGCAACCATATCTGCTTAAAAACAAAAAACACGTAACCATAAAAGGTCTGCGTGGCATATTTGCGACTGATTAACTTTTAATCTCGTCCAACAAACTATCTCTGCACAAACGTTTAAGATTTCAGACCCTACCATAAACACCTTCGTCAATACAATGTTAATATCATCTTCGAGTTAATGCCATGCTCTCTTGGTCAACTTTGTGGCCCTTGTGCCCTTAATGCTAAAGTAAAAATTAGTAGCGCATTTTCTTACTGATCACGATTTGCAAGAAGATGGATTGGCTAGCACCCTGAACCCACAATCCTCCTTCACCACCCGCACAACTTATGCTACATTGCCGCTCCAATAAGAAAGTTTTCCAGAAGGAGAAAAACACATGACATCCAATGATCTGAAACGCGGCCAGGTGATCCTGCTTGATAAATCCCCCTGCCTGGTCCTCGATATCAGCAGCCAGAGCCCTTCGGCGCGCGGCGGCAGCACCCTGATCAAGACTAAATATCGCAATCTTCTGACCGGCCAGGTGCTGGAAAAGACCTTCAAGGCGGGCGACCGCGTCGATGCTGCCGATTTTGAGAAACGAAAAGGTCAGTTCCTCTATGCTGATGGCGAAAATGGCGTGTTCATGGATCTTGAGAATTACGAGCAATACGAGCTTGGTGATGAGATCTATGGGCCGGTGAAAGGCTACCTGATTGATGGTGCAGAACTTGTCCTTGGCGTTTTCGAAGGGCAGGTTGTCTCTCTTGAACCGCCGATGATTGTGGAGTTGCTTGTTACCGAAACCGCCCCGGCGATCAAGAACGCCACTGCTCAGGCCCAGACCAAGGAGGCAACTCTGGAAACGGGTCTGAAGATCCAGGTGCCCAGTTATCTCGAGAACGATGAAAAGGTCAAGGTTGATACACGGGAGTGCCGGTTCGTTTCCAGAGCGTAAGTCGTGGTGCGTGGCGTGTAATGCGCATCACACAAATCATTGTTTGTAATGGGGTCGGCTCAATTGAGCTGGCTCCATTTTCTTTTGGTCCACTCTATTTCTCCCGCGTCATGAAATAATTCGCATTTATGCAAAAAGCCTCAAGGTTGACCTTGCAGTTCTGCAAAACCACGTTTTAGGTCTGTTCCAAATCACCCGTAAGCCCTTTTGCTGCCAAGCTTTATCTCCTGTTATCCCCTGATGTCTCAGCAGTCTTGATTTCTTAACCCGCTCATCGTGCTTGGCGCTTTTTGCGTTTATGCAAAAAAATGATTTTGTGTCCTTCCTTCCGGTCTCTTTGTCAGTTGATGCAAGTTGCCGAAATCAATGAATAAAAAAGTTTTTTACGGGTTGTTTGTGATTGGTATGCGAGTTGCGATGTTGTTTGTCGTTAGTTGTTCAGATGACCCAACGGCGTTTGGTCGTTAGTTGTTCAGATGACCCAGCGGAGTTTGGTCATAAGTCGTTCAAATGGCACAGCGGAGCAAGAGAACAGAGATGTTTGTACAGAGACCCGGAGGTCGCAGAAATAAGCCAGTCATTGGTGCCATCAAGGCGCGCTGGCCGTTGTCGCACCGGGTTCAGCAATTAAGACAATACGGTTTGGATAATTCGATACCGATCACCAAGGAGGTTCACATGAGCAAGCAGAACGTATCATCAAGGCGCGGCTGGACTGTCGTACTGGCTGGCACCGGCATTAACCTGGCGCTGGGCATTCTCTACACCTGGAGTATCTTCAAGGGCGCTATTGCTGATTCAATCGCTGCCGGTGGCCCCGGTGCCTTTGCTTGGGATAGTGCTTCGATCAACGATCCCTATGCTACTGCCTGTTTAACCTTTGCTGTAGCAATGATTCTCGCTGGCAAGGTTCAGGACAAGTTCGGCCCCCGCGTTACCTGTATGATCGGCGGCCTGATGGTTGGTGCCGGTTTTATGTGGATCTCCCAGACAACTGACTACTGGTCATGGATCGCTGGCTTTGGTGTCATGGCCGGTATGGGTATCGGTTTCGGCTATTCAGCCGCCACGCCGCCTGCGCTCAAATGGTTTCCTCCTGCCAAAACCGGCCTGATTGCTGGCATCGTTGTCGCTGGTTTCGGACTTGCGTCGGTCTATATCGCTCCTTTAGCCCAGTATCTGCTTGGTGCCTACGGTCTGCAGCAGTCAATGCTTTATTTTGGTATCGGCTTTGTCGCCATCACCTGTTTCTTCGGTATGTTCCTTGCCAATCCTCCCGCTGGTTACGTCGCCGACCCGAATGCCGCCAACTCTTCGGCTAAGGCAGTCGTTGTTGAAGATAAAACTCCCTCACAGATCCTCAAGACAGCCAAGTTCTACACTCTCTGGACCTGCTTCTTCATCGGTGCTGGTGCTGGTCTCATGGTCATCGGTAGCGCCAAAGGGCTGGCCAAGGCGAGTATGGGTGAAATGGCCTTTCTGGTGGTGGCAATCATGGCCGTCGGCAACGCCGCAGGTCGCATCGTTGCTGGTGTGGTCTCCGATAAGATTGGTCGCGCCAACACTCTGGTAATCATGCTGGTCTTTCAAGCCGTTCTGATGTTCCTGGCGATTCCCGTCATCGGTGGGACCTACGATAATCCAGTGGCAATGCCTCTACTGGTTACCTTCATGGTCTTTAACTATGGCACTAACTTGTCGCTCTTCCCCTCGTTTGCCAAAGACCTCTGGGGTGCCAAGAACTTTGGTATGAATTACGGCATCCTTTTCTCCGCCTGGGGTGTTGGTGCTTTCGCTCTGGTGCGCGTATCCGAGATGCTGCGTGTCAAGACCGGTGGCTTCACCATGTCGTGCGCTGCTGCTGGTGCCCTACTGCTCCTTGGTGCCATGCTCGCCGGGACCTTGAAAAGCCGTAAAGAAGAAGTTCCTGCCCTCGAAGGTGCTCTCGAGGAAGAGGGAGACCTGGTCCTGTCGAAAGCAAGCAACGATTAATCATTCATCACCGTTTGCAAGCCCTCCTTCAGGTTCAAACGGCTACGGCCTCACCAGCAATGGTGGGGCCGTTTTTTCCTTTGTTGTTAACACC
>DAOWJU010000108.1 GCA_030640215.1 Desulfuromonadales bacterium | reverse complement strand
CATTTGAGAGTAATCCCAAGAACATCGAACGATGTAAGTCTAAGCAACCTTGCATGTAGAAATCTGCTGGAAATGGCAATTACGTAGTAATTCCAGGGACAACCTATTTACCCATAGAAAGCAGTAGTACAGGCGCGATTGCCGATAATACCGACAATGGGTAGGTCAGTCAAACATAAGAGAGAGAGGGGGAGGCTTTGCTAACAAAGACAAAGGGGTCAAGCCTACGTTAGACTCATGTTGAAATCTCGGGGTCAGGCCTGCAAAGTTGCAAACTTGAAAAATTCCCTTGATCGACAGATTTGATGCTATTGATACGGGACACTAGGGTATCGTGTAAGAGTGTCCCTTGAACTTATCGAAAGCAGGCCCTATGACATTCTCAACTCTCGGACTCTCCGAGCCTATACTCCGCGCAATTGAGGAAAGCAAATACTCCACGCCGTCGCCGATCCAGATCAAGGCGATCCCTGCGGTGCTCGCCGGCCAGGACGTGATGGTCGCTGCGGAAACCGGTAGCGGCAAGACAGCCGGCTTTTCATTGCCGCTGCTGCAGCGTCTTACTGGTGGCTCCAGAGTGAAATCAAACCACATCCGTGCCCTCGTGCTGGTACCGACCCGCGAACTGGCGTTACAGATTGGCAAGAGCGTTGCCAGCTATGGCAAACACCTTTCACTGAAGTCAGGAGTTGTCTACGGTGGAGTAAAAATCAATCCGCAGATGATGAAACTGCGTGGCGGAATCGATGTGCTGGTGGCAACCCCTGGACGTTTGCTTGACCTTTTCAGCAAGAACGCCGTGAAGTTTTCACAGGTTGAGATTCTGGTGCTCGATGAAGCCGACCGCATGCTTGACATGGGTTTTATTGACGACATCAGCAAAATCCTCGCGCTGCTACCGAAACAACGCCAGAACCTGCTCTTCTCGGCCACCTTGTCCGCGGACATCCGCAAGCTCGCTGATGAGCTGCTCAACAAGCCGCTGCAGATAGAGGTAACTCCACCAAATGCCCCGGCGGAAAGTGTGAAACAGTGGGTCTATGAGGTCGACAAAGACATGAAGCAGTCCCTGCTCAGCCACTTGGTGCGTAGCAAAAACTGGGAGCAGGTGCTGGTTTTTAACCGCACCAAGAAAGGGGCTGACCGACTGGTGAAGCAACTGCAGCGCGATGACATCTCGGCGGCGGCGATTCATGGTGACAAGAGCCAGGCACAGCGTGTCCGCGCTCTGGATGACTTCAAGGCGAACAAGTTCCGGGTCCTGGTTGCCACTGACCTTGCAGCTCGCGGTATCGACATTCGTGAACTGCCACACGTGATCAATTTCGAGTTGCCTAAAGTCCCTGAAAACTACATACACCGCATCGGTCGTACCGGTCGCGCTGGTCTCGAAGGAGAGGGGATCTCACTGGTCTGCGCCGACGAGGTCAAGCTGCTCGCTGCGATCGAAAGTCTGATTCGCCAGACTTTGGTGCGCGAGGTTGAGAGAGGTTTTATTCCAACGCACAAGGTGCCATTGACCCGCTTGCAGGATCGACCAAAGAAGCCCAAGAAACCGAAAAAGTCGAAAAAGACCACCGTGCAAAACAATTAAAAAATCATTTTCCGTCTAATAGTCGGCCAATGCCGCCAAGCACAGACCCTTCACCTTTGTCACTTCCACGACAAGTCCCACTTTATGTTTTATGAAATAACGCTGGATGTCAGAGGAACTATTGCGGATAAAGTGGCGGCAACGTATCGATACTCTTACCCTCGGTTTTCTCACGCTCCACCTGCTCCACCACCCTCAACAACTCATCACCATCCCAAGATCCAAGAGCACGACTGTAAAGGCTCCTGCTGAATGTCTCCAATTGCTGCTGCAGAGGTTCACCACAGAGAACCGCCAACTCTTCCAGATTGCCAGGCTGCTGCTTCGGGAAAAGCGCCGCACCCCAGCCGAGCAGGGCGCTGCGCACCCGTACCTGATCAGCTGATTTAATCGCCTGTTGTAATTCCCGATAAGCTGCTTTCCGACTGGTAATTCCCTCTTCCCCAGCTTGTTTGTTCTTATCCCTGCCACGCGCAAACTTAGCTTTGACGATCAAGAACAGAGTCAACAGCCAACCGCAGCCAAGTGCCAGACTCAACCAAAACCAGAAACCGGACTCGGTCGTCTCTATTGTCAGCGGCTCAACAGCTTGTGGCTTTTCTTCAACTTTTGGAGCACTCAACTGCTCAGCTGGTGGCGCTGACACAGCTGCAGGCTGATCAGTGGCTGACAGCACCTCAAGCTCAATGGCCGGCAAAACAGCCTGTTGCCAACTCTCTGCGCGCAGATCCCACCAGTCGATCTTGATCTCTGGTAAACGAAGAGTCCCCGGTTGGGTCGGAACCAGCGCCAGCTTCTGCTGCAGGATGCCAAGTATGCCGTTTTCGTTGAACTGGTCCTCCCGGTTCGGTTGGTCGGGGTAGCTCCTGACGCCTTCTGGAACATCGACAGCGATTGGTGGTAGCTGAGCGGAGGGCAGGCCACTGGCGCGCAAGGTGATGGTGCGTGTTGCCGGTTCGCCGACGGTTAATTGCGGCGGTTGCTGCCAGTCGTCTTCCAGACTCAGATTGTTGGCCGGTAGCCAGCTGCGTCCCTTGGCATCCGCCGCTGGTAGCACCTCAATGTTGATTGCTTTGGAGCGCTTGCGGATCTGCCTGGTTCTCTGGTTGAAGGGGTCGTATCCACGTCGACCGGGCTCGGCAATCTGGGCACCAAAACGGATCTCTGGAATCGTTAACGGTCCGCTCTGTTGAGGGAAGATAGCATAGCTTCTTTCTATCACCCGGTAACGCAGCCCGTTCCTTTCAGTCTCGTAGTTACGGTCGTCGCCAAGCTTTTGTACCACTGCCTCGATGCCGGACGGTTCCGGCTCGCTGAGGCTGGCCTGCAGAAAGTTAAGACGAGTCATGATTCGCACCTTGTAGAGGAGTTGCGACTGGACCCAGACCTT
This sequence comes from Desulfuromonadales bacterium, assembly GCA_030640215.1. Lineage (GTDB taxonomy): Bacteria > Desulfobacterota > Desulfuromonadia > Desulfuromonadales > BM103 > M0040. The sequence goes on along the minus strand of DAOWJU010000108.1, from coordinate 7,348 downwards.
GTCCGGTACGGCGCTGACTTCGAGCAGCAGGTCGCTCTCTCCGACTGCACCGTTACTGCTTTGACCGGCTGGTAGTACGTCAATAATGACGGGTTTGCTGCAATCATCTTCAACACAGATCGCTGGAATCGTCTTGCGGCCGGCACTGCGCGCCAACAGGGAAAGGCTCCAGGTGGTCGTGCGGCTGATGTCGGTATTGACAATCTGAACTTGAGAAGACTGGGAACGACCGAGTAGCTCAAAATCTTTGTCCAGCACGCTCAGGTCTGGATCACCTTCTAGGCTGCCGCTCGCCCGCAACTCCAGAGCGAAGCTTTCCTCCAGGCCAACCCGGGTTCGATCCAGGACCGCTTCGAGCTGCGCGGCCAGGCTCACCACAGGGCTCAGTAGCAGGGTCAGAATCAGAAGTGAGTTAAAGAGTCGCATTACCATGGCTTGTCACTCGTCTGCCGCCCGTCACGCTGGCGGTATTGATAAAGGAATTTCCGTCGCAGTAAGCCGCCCGGGTCATCGGGGATGCGTTGTAACCACTGCTGGCTGGCCCGTTGTTCTTCACTGGTCGGTTGCTTGTCACTGGTTGGTTGCTCATCACTGGTTTCGGTGGCACTCTGTGCCTCGTTCTCTTGCGCTTCGCTCTCTTGATCTTTTGCGGCCTCGGCGGATTGAGATTCCGCCTCTTGCTGTTCCTGTTGGTCTGACTCAGCCTCTTTTGACTCTGAGTCGTTTGATTGCGCATCCTCCTGTTCTTGCTGCTGAGACGAGTCCGAGGATGATAGTTGATCCTCTTGCGAGGCCTTGGAGTCGGATTCTTGCTGCTTTGAAGAATCGTCCTCCTGTGGTGAAGAATCGCCCTTTTGTTGCGACGACTCACCGTCTTCCTCTGATGATTCCCCGTCCCCTGACGACTGTTGCTCTTGCTGCTGTTGCTTGAGCGCCTCTTCGACCAGCTGCTTGTTGTGCAGAGCATCCTGGTCCTGCGGGTTAAGTTCTAACGCCTCATCATATGCGTTGAGTGCTTTGGACAAATCGCCCTGTCTGGCCAGGGCGTTTCCCTGGTTGTACCAGTCGTCGGCGCTCTCTGCTGCTTCCAGCAGTTTGGCGGCTTCGGCGTACTTGCCATCACGGTAAAGGGCGCTGGATTGCCAGCGTGGGTCCTCAAACTGCTGTGCTGCAGTTGCGTAATCTTCTTCGGCAAAGGTCTGCGCTCCCTGTTGGTCGGAACGTTGCCAGAGTTGCTGCCAGTCAAAGGCCTGTGCTGGTTGGGTCATAAATCCGCAGAGCACGATCATCGTCAGCCAGCCGCGCCGGAAGGCACCGGCGACCAGCAGCGCCAGCGGCCAGAGCAGCCAGACGCCCGCTTCTAGCCAGCGATCGCCGAGTTGGTCGCTCTGTTGCTGCTCGGCTACAAGCCGTTCGTGAAACGTTCCGGCCAGCAATGTTTGCAGATCCTGATCATCAACCCGGATGGTTTGGTATTTGCCACCGCCAGCCTGCGCCAGCTGTTGCAGCGCCGCCGGTTTGAGACGCGGTAAAACGACCTGTCCCGCGGTATCTTTAAAGAAGCCGCCGTCCGGCAAGGGGATCGGCGCACCCGCTTCCGTGCCGACGCCGAGTACCGAGAGTCGGTAACCATCTTTGCGTAATCGTGCTGCTTCTGCATTTGCCCCTTCAGGCTCATCGTCGTCGGTCACCAGCAGTAGATCACCTTGGGCCAGTCCGGCTTGTTGCAGCAGTTGGCGACCTTGCATGATCGCAAGCTCCGGCCGACTGCCAAAGGTTGGCATCAACCCCGGTTCCAGGCTGTCGAGCAGCGCGACGATAGTCTTGCCGTCATCGGTCAGTGGAGTCACGGTAAAGGCGTCACCGGCAAAGACCACCAGGGCGGTTTGCCCTTCGCGCCGTTGCTTGAGAATATCAGCGATCTTCAGCTGCGCCCGCACCAGTCGGCTCGGTTTGAGGTCGGCGGAGTTCATCGAGGCGGACAGGTCGAGCAAGATGACCAGCGCCGAATGTTGACGAAAGAGCGGCTGCGGCAACCGCTCCCAGGTCGGTCCGGCCAAGGCAATGACCGTCAGCAGCAGGGCGAGCAGAATCAGGTGGAGCGGCCAGTTGCGACGCCGTTGTGAGCGTCCGAGCAGCAGGTAGGGGAGCAGTTGTGGGTCGCAAACTGCTTGCCAACTACGGCTGTGGAGTTGTTGTCGCCAGAGCCAGAAGAGCAGCAGGGCCAATGGCGGAAGCAACCAGAACCAGTCCGGGCGCAGAAAATGGAATTCGTTCATTGCCACCCCCAACGTTGACGCCCCTGGTCGATCAGGCCGAGCAACAGCGCAACAAAGAGGGCCAGGCCGAGCGGCCAGGGGTAAAGTGCGGTGACCGGGCGGAAGACTTCCTGCTCTTTCTCGACTGGCTCCAGTTCGTCGAGCATGGCGTAGATCTGCTCCAGCTCAGTGGTGTCACGGGCGCGGAAGTAGCGACCGCCGGTCTGTTCGGCGATAGCGCGCAAGCTCTTTTCGTCGAGGTCGGCGGAAGGGTTGACCGTGCGCTTAAAGAAGAAGGAACCGACTGTCATCTCGTCGGCGCCGAGGCCAATGGTGTAGATTTTCAGCCCCTGTTTGGCCGCGAGTTCCGCTGCTTTCAGGGGGCTGACCTGACCGGCGGTGTTGGCACCGTCGGTGAGCAGGATCAGGATGCGTTGCTCTGTTTGCGCACCCTGTAGTCGCTTGACGGCCAGACCGATTGCGTCGCCAATGGCGGTCTTCTCGCCAGCCAGGCCCAATACCGCCTCGCTCAACAGCAGTTCGACGGTTTTCCGGTCGAAGGTCAATGGGGTCTGCACATAGGCCTGGTCGGCAAAGAGGATCAACCCCAGTCGGTCCCCCTGACGCCTGCGAATAAATTCTATGGCAACGCTTTTCAGCGCTGTCAGGCGATCGACGGTTTCCCCCTTAAGGACAAAGTCTGCAATCTTCATGCTGCCGGACAGATCAACGGCCAGCACCAGGTCGCGGCCGCTGACCGGTAATTCCAGTGGTTCACCGAGCCATTGCGGCTGTGCCGTTGCCATCACTAATAACAGCCAGCAAAGCAGCATCGGCAAAAGCAGCCACCAGGGCCAACGCCGTCGGCTGCGCTGATGGCGGTTGTCGGCGAAGGGTTGCAGCGAGGGGACCCAGAGCGCGGCCTTTTCGGCGGCCAGTGCCGGGGGCATGAGTCGATGCACCAGGTAGGGCAGGGGCAGCAGCAAAAAAGCCCAGGGGCAGGCAAATTCGATCATCTCGGCCTCCGCTGCGGTTTCGGTGCTGGTGGCAGTTGTTTGAGCCAATTGCGGCAGAGGGACAAGAGCGCCGCAGAGTCAATTTCAGTATTCAGCGGCAGATACGGTCCATCAGCCAGCAGTCGGCCAACGCCTTGGGAAAAAGACTTGTCGCCTTGAGAAAATGACTTGTCATTGGGCCGCTGGTCGAGAAAATCCAGCCAGGCCTCACCGACCAGCCCTGCACAATTGCTCTGCGGGAAATGTAATTGGGCCGCTTGACGCAGCAAGCGGGAGAGGCCTTGCAGCAGTTGCCGAGGATTTGTGTGCTCGTCGTATTGTCGTTCCAACTCATCCAGTTGAGAAAGAGCAAGTCGCCGCAAGTGGCGGCGTTGTCGCTGCTGTCGTACCAGGTAGATGGCGGTAATCAGCAAGACTACGCCGAACAGAAGCAGCCACCAGCCGGGGGCCGGGGGCCACCAGGAGATCGCTGGCGGCAGGTGGATGTCGCGCAGTGGCAGAGATTCAGGGGTCATCGGTGCTGCTGGCATCTCAGACTCCGCCCCGGTTGAGCAGACCCTGGCGCAGGCAGTCGAGGGGCTCCTGATTGGTGGCGCAGGTCAGAAACAGCCCACGCCGTTGACGGCAAAACTGTTCTATGGTGTCAAGGTGTTGGGTGAAGTTGTCACGATAATGGTCGCGCCCCGACCGATTCAGGGTGTTCATGGTCAGGTCGTGCTCGCCATCGCTGACCCGATAGCTGCCAGCGGGCGGCAGCTCTTGTTCGAGAGGGTCGTAGCAGAAGATCAGGCCGAGATCGTTATGTCGGCTGAGCAGGGTCAATTGTTTTTCAACTTGGGCGTCCCATTGGGCAAAATCGCTCAGCAGCAGAATCAGGCTGCCGGGGCGCGCCACCCGACGCAGTCGCATCAGGGTCTGGGCAAGACGTTGTTGCGGTTCAAAAGGTTGATGCTGGGGCCGCTGCCAGGCGGGATCGGCCACCATCTGCCGCAGCAGGTTGAGCACGCCGGCCTTGCCGAGTTGTGGACGTAGTTCGCACTGGCGTTCTTCGGAGAATAGGAACGCGCCGACCCGGTCTCCCTGTTCAAGGGATCGCCAAGCGAGCATGGCTGCCAGCTTTGAGGCCTGGACCGCTTTAAACGATCCGCGCGTAGCGAAAAACATCGGCCGGCGATAATCGACCGCCAGCAGCACCAGCCGTTCACGCTCTTCCTGGAACAGCTTGGTGTGCGGCTTGCCCTGGCGCGCCGTGACTCGCCAGTCGATGCTGCGCACATCGTCTCCTGGCTGGTAGCCGCGCACCTCGGCAAACTCCATCCCACGGCCGCGCACTCGGCTCAGGTAACCGCCGCTCTGTGCTGCACGCACCTGACCAGGACGCAATGAGAACCCGCGGCTTTCACCGCGCAAGGCGATCAGGTCGGCCAGGTTGATGCTGACTTCAGGGGGTCGGGAGATTGTTGTGGACGGCTTTGCAATCATGGGCTTCAGGGTACCGGCACCCCGGCAATCAGTTCATTGACCAGACGGTCGACGTTAATGCCTTCCGCTTCGGCTTCGTAGGTCAGAAGTACCCTATGGCGCATTACGTCAAAGGCCAGGGCCTGGATATCTTCAGGGCTGACATAATCTCGCCCGGAGAGCCAGGCGCGCGCGCGCGAGCAACGATCAAGGGCGATGCTCGCCCGAGGGCTGGCACCATACTGGATCCAGCCAACCAGGTCTTCGCCGTAGGGTTGCGGCTGCCGGGTCGCCAGGACCAGTTGCAACAAGTATTCTTCGAGGTTGTCTGCCAGGTAGAGGTCGAGAACCTCGCTGCGAGCTGTTCGTAACTGATCAACGCTGAGCAGGGAATTGTTTGCCGGTTCCGTCTGTCTGCCCGCCTTCGCTTCGTCGCGGGCTAACTGTAGAATTTGTCGTTCAACCTCAACCTGCGGATAGTCGACCACCACGTGCATCAGAAAACGATCAAGCTGCGCCTCCGGGAGCGGATAGGTCCCCTCCTGCTCAATCGGATTCTGCGTCGCCATCACCAGAAACGGATCGTCTAATGGATAGGTGGTCTGGCCGATAGTGATCTGGCGTTCGGACATCGCTTCGAGCAGCGCCGACTGAACCTTGGCCGGGGCGCGATTGATCTCGTCGGCCAGGATCAGGTTATGAAAAAGCGGCCCTTGTTGAAAAACAAAGCTACTGTCTTGTGGTCGAAAAATATCGGTTCCGGTGAGGTCTGCTGGCAGCAGGTCGGGGGTAAACTGAACCCGGTGGAAGCTACCCTGTAATTGTTCGCCAAGTTTCTGGATGGCGCGGGTTTTAGCAAGTCCCGGCGCACCTTCTACCAGCAGGTGACCATCGGCCAGCAAAGCAATCAGTAGTCGCTCGATCAGCTGTGGTTGTCCGAGTACCTGGCTACTTAAAGCTTTCGACAGATCAGCAAAAACCGCTTGTATCTCGTTCATATATAGACCCTTAGTTCTTAGTGAGTTAGTGAGCCAATTAAGGAACCAAATTTATAGATAATTTTACAGTGGAAATCAAGAGGCAGCATTTAAAAACTTTGCCCTTAAATAGCTTAACAATACTTTCATGGGGAGGGACATGCTTCTGGTGTTGACGTATGACATAAACTCTCAGTTTTTCAGTGAGTTGCAATGTTCTAGTTCTCTGTTAAGTTAAGAATATGAAATTGGCCCCGTCAATCAAGGAAGGAGGCAATGATGGGATTCTTTAGTAAGAAGTTGAACTACCCTGAGCTTGATTCCGATAATCCTGTTGCCGATCAGCTCCATGAGTTTGATGGTCCGTTGCAGGATCTGATGGGACAGATCTCCGATACGCTTGAAGTGGTCCCGGCGGATGATCATGCTTATGTATTTATTGGCAAACCACCAAAGAAATTTGGCGTTGCCATGATTGAAGATGGTGCGGTGCAAAGTTTTATCGCTGCCGCAAAAGAGAAAGGGCTCGACCAGGCGAAGATCCAGATGTTGAACGAGAAACTTCGTGATGCATACATGCACAACATGGATGCCCAGCGTTACAAGACCCGTGTCGCAGGAAAAGAAGTTGTGGTGACACCTTGTCTGCAACTTGACCAGGAAGTCAGACAGATTATGAGCAGTATGAGTAACTAAAGATTTCAACAAAACCAGGGGCTGAAAACCGGGGCTGAAGCCGATTTGATATCGTGTTTCTCCCGGTTTTTTGTGATTTTTTCAGGTCATATCCTGTCGCCGTACGGTTAATGGATCTTATTTCAAGCAGGGACCACTCATGGTAGAATGCATCCGTCTCCCACTTCAGGCCGTCACAAGGAGAAATTCCATGATTAGATTCACCCGAATTATCATTTGTCTAACCCTCTTCGTAGCAATGTCCGGTTGTGCCGGACTTGAGCCCGGTTTTGAAACACCGACGGTGGGGGTCAGCTCTTTTAGGATTCTCCCCTCAAAGGGCGTAGCACCGCGTTTTGAGATCGGTTTGCATATTGTTAACCCGAACCGTACAGAGCTCAAACTTGAAGGACTCGTTTACTCTGTAACCCTCGAAGGGCACAAGGTGCTGACCGGAGTTGCCAACGATTTGCCGGTGATCGAGGCTTATGGTGAAGGGGATGTTGTTTTGATAGCGACCGCTGATCTACTGAACAGCATCGCTCTCTTTGCTACACTGTTGCAGTCACAGCAGGAAAACTTTGACTATGAGCTTGATGCAAAACTTGATATCGGCAGCTTTCGGCCGCGGATACATGTTGTGAAAAAAGGGGAGATTTCTTTGCAGGGGGCGGCCAGGTGAAGTTTTCAGAAACGGGCATATGGCCAACTTTGGTGACACATTACTATTGTGTCACCGGAATTCAATAGAATTTAAGAGTTTGGATTGACTGAGAACTTTGGAAATACGTGCTGTACGGAAAAATCAACCGTGATTTACGACGTTCTGACTTGCGCAATAACAGTGTGTTTCACGCGGTGATTTACGTTGTTCCTTTTCAACTTCGACGTCAAAGTCGACCACCACAGGCAGATGATCCGAAAAAGCCACCATCGGTACCTGGAAATCTCGCACTTTAAT
>DAOWJU010000325.1 GCA_030640215.1 Desulfuromonadales bacterium | reverse complement strand
TTAGAACACTGTTTGTCAAGTTAAAACAGATAGCATAAAAACCCACGATAATTCAAACGTTTGCCGCTGGGCTTAATCAACCTACAATCCCACGCAGTCTATGCTTGTTTAAGAAATATATCTCACTTTTTGCGTTTGCCAAGAAACTGTGAACTTAACTTCCACATCAGCTTATCGCTGGTATAGTTGAATCGGCCTAAAATTTGTGTTTGCGGCAAGACTGAAACAAAGGATTTACAGTAATGAAAGTTTTTTTGACCGGCGGGACCGGCTTTGTAGGCAGCGAGGTGTTGCGGCAACTGCTTGCAGCGGGACATGATGTGCGGGCTTTAGTTCGTGAAGGTTCTGAAGACAAACTGGCTTTTACAGAAAGAGTGGAGATTCATTGCGGTGACGTTACTGATGCTGCCAGCCTTGTCGGTGCCATGGAAGACTGCGATGCGGTGATTCATCTGGTCGGCATCATCCGTGAATTCCCCCGCCGTGGGATTACATTCAAGGAAATGCACGTCACGAGCACCGCAAATGTGCTGGAAGCGGCGGTAAAGCAAGGAGTACAACGCTACCTTCACATGAGTGCTAACGGTACGCGTAAGTGCGGCAGGGCTGCGTACCACCGCAGCAAATGGCAGGCGGAAGAGTTAGTGCGCGATACGGATCTGGATTGGACAATTTTTCGGCCCTCTATTATATTTGGACCTGGCAGTGAGTTTGTAAAAATGCTTGCCGAACTGATCCAAAGGCTACCGGTCGTTCCGGTCATCGGCGACGGTCAGTACCGCATGCAGCCGGTTGCTCTGGAACAGGTTGCGGCCGCTTTTGTCAAAGCCCTTGAGAAACCGGAATCAATCGGTGCAACCTATCACCTTGGCGGTGGTGCCAGCTACAGCTATGATGAAATTCTTGATATCACTGCACGCAGCATTGGCAGGGAAAAGGTTACCAAACTTCACCAACCGCTCTTTGTAATCAAGCCAATGATCAAGATGATGCAGGGTAGTGAGTATTTCCCGATCACCAGCGACCAGTTGACGATGTTAATCGAAGGCAATGTCTGTGCTTCGGCAGAGTGGGCGCAAATCTTTGACCTGAAACCAGTCAGCTATGCCGAAGGAATCGATGCATGTCTGCAGGGGTAACCTCACAGGGATCCTGCGTCGATTATCCCGACCCGCATTAGGGAGGAACGAATCAAGCCCGGCTTGACTATGACTGGATTCGAGTTAGCCTGTATGCCTGTATTTTCACCCAAACCCGCAACGAAGGAGAAAACTCGTATGAGATGGATACTGACAACTTTACTACTCTCTGCCTTTATGATCAGCCCACTCTCAGCTCAGGAGTTGACGGGAACTCTGCAACAGATTCAAAAGTCCGGGAAAGTTAAAATCGGCTATCGACAGGATCTCCCGCCCATGTCTTTTCTGGACAAGGATGGTCTGCCGACAGGATACTCTATTGATATCTGTGAACAGATTGCCACTGAGATAAAAAACACCATAGGTAGCAGGGTAAAGGTCGAATATGTTCCGGTGACATCCGAAAACCGGTTTGCTGCGTTGTTTGACAACAAAATTGACATATTGTGTGGCGCCACGACCAAGACTCTTTCCCGTGGTGAAAAGGTTGACTTCACACAGCTTACCTTTGTGACCGGTGCTTCATTTATGAGCTTGCGGGGCACGAAACTCAGGAACAATTTTGACGGCAAAAAAATTGGTGTGGCAAAAGGTACGACAACCGCTGTTACGCTAAAAGAATTGCTTCAGGAAACAGAGGCAGGGGCTGATATCGTCTTACTAGATTCATCAATCGAAGCGCTTGCGGCTCTTGAGAAAGGCAAGATAGATGCTTATGCTGCCGATCAGGTTGTCCTGATTGGCCTGGCCATAAAATCCGGCAAGTCAACCAACTTTTCAGTCCTTCCAGACTTGTTCTCTTACGAGCCTTTTGCCCTGGCAGTAAGGAGAAATGACGCAGACTTTCGGCTTGTTGCAGATCGGGTCATAGCCGACCTTTATCGATCAAGACAGATACTGAAAATTTATGATAAATGGATAGGCAAGTTTACTGGTAAAAGGACTTCTGCGTTTGAGGCGCTGATCATGCTGGGTGCTATTCCAGAATAAATGAAACGCCCCCCCCCCTTAAATTCAACAGACAATGGCCATTTGAGTTCAAGTATCAGGTGGCCATTTTTATGGAAGTGGTCAGAAGAGCCCACTATCTGCCAGGGAACTATCAATGGTTTTGAGGTAGGATTCTATGGCCTTGGCGACAATATTTTCCCTGGTTGTGGTCACCGTAGACCAGAGAATCTTGTCCGTGGCGATATCAAAGAGGACTGTCTCTACCGTGGAAATATACTTTTCAATGACATACCCCGGGGTTCTGAAAACATTATAACCACGCCCGTAATAATTGTGCCATCCACCCCTGTACCGATTGCCATAGAAACCATCGTAATACGATGTCCCACTGACGTAGGTTTTTTCTACGTTACGGTCGACCAGACGAATCATCAGGACACTATCAATGCCATACTCTTGCATCATTTTATGGGCAAGGTCTTTATCAATATCATCAATGTTCGGGAATGAATCGAGAGTTGGTATGGCCCGAAGGGTTTCCTTGTTGAGGAGGTCAACAATGCCATACTCGACTGAACGGCGGATGGCTGGATCCGGAACAACCGCAAGCACAAAAACCTTGTTGATCTTGCCCACCTTGGTTTCATCTTTCCAGGCACTCTGAACTTCGGTCTTTTCAGCACAGGCGACAAGCAACAGAGCAGCGCAGCACAACATCCACAAGAACTTATTCATCAGCTAACCTCCACGGTGAGTTCCGGTTTAAAACTCCAGGTTCTTTTCCACGAAGCTTTCCACGCTATCAATCTGGCTCTGCATCTCCATAATCCGATTCTCCAGCAGAATAATTTCTTCATCCATGCGGCTGAGCCTGGCCTTAACCGTCTGCGTGCGAAAAGAGAGCTCTTCACGAGCTCTTTGCATGGAGTCTCTCTGGTTGGGGTCGAAAGTCTGCGACAGGCTATCATCTTCACGCTGGAACTGCTCCATAACATCGTCTAGACGGTTGCGGTTGGTTCGGGCTGACTGCAGATCCCGCTCAAACATCTCGATCCGTCGGGAGCGAAAATTCAGGTAGGCAATGGCAATATCAAGCTTACGCAGGGTGTTGTCTTTGCGGGCGCTACCGGTCTGGGTCTCCAGCTGTTTCGCAAGGCTATTGATAGACGCTGACAGAGCTTTGAGCTCCTTGGCGATCAAGACGTCATCCATATCGCGTGATGCGGCAATGGCGTTGCTGTTCAAGCAGAGGCAGATCGCCAGTATGGCAAAGAAGATTCCAGATAATTTTCCTGGTTTCATGATGTTTCCTTACAGATGAGATGTCTCAGGGTGAGCAGATCACAACGGGTCAACCGACGCCCAGGGTCTTTTTCTGAGTCTGACAATATTTTTTTCATCTGGGACTTACAGGTTTTCAGAGTCGTTACAAAAGAGTGCTGTAGAGAAATAACGTTCCATGCGATCAGGAAAGACGGTGACAACTTTTAATGAAGGGTCGAGCCGTTTAGCCATTTCCAGAGCCGCGAAGTAATTTAAGCCACTGCTCGGTCCCACCGCAAAACCTTTTCTGATCAAAGCACGGGTCGTTTCCAGAGCCTGCTCTTCTTCAACTTCGATGGTGACCAGATCGGCAAGATCTGTCGAGCGCAGGATCTCAGACTGATTGTCCATGACCCCGGGTACGCAGGTGCTGAAGCTGCAACACTCCGCTTGTTGAAAACAGCCGCAGGCATAGTGAGCATCTTCGCTGACGCACACGGGCCGGGCCAGAACCGGTATTGTCTTGCAGCCAGCGTCATGAAACCCCTTATACAGACCGACCAGGGTACCACCAGTGCCGACACCACTCACAACCGCACCCACCGAACGGCCTGGGATCTTCGCAAGAATCTCTGCAGCGGTCGATCGCCGATGAGCCTCGGCATTGTCGATATTCTCAAACTGCTTGGGCAGAAACGCCCCTTCGGTTCGGGCCAGAGTCTGCGTCAGTTCAATGCAACCGTTCATGCCAGTAGCAACAGGTGTCAGACGCACCGTGCCGCCATAGGCGCGAATCATCTTGACTCGTTCATTGCTGACGCCCTCGGGCATCACGGCAATAAACTTCAACCCCATCTGTGCACAGACCATCGCCATGGCAATGCTTGTCGAACCGCTTGAGGCTTCACATACCAACGAGCCCGGCCCGATCGTTCCTTCGCGCCAGGCCTTGGAAAGAATGTAGGCGGCAATGCGGTCTTTGGTGGAACCGGAGGGATTGAGATACTCAAGTTTGCACCAGATCGGCGGCAGCTCCGCATGCAACTGCACCGGTTTTAATGGCGTCGGTGCGACAGATTCCACGAGCCCGCTAAGAATCGGTAGTTCAACTTGGGTCGGCATAAATCACCTCAATGCAGCGTTTGGTATTGGTTTAGCCGTGCCGGACTAATCAAGCAGGACTTCAGAGCCTACATTGAAACTGTAGAGCTCAAATACACCGTCCCGGGAAAGTAGCTTGATATTGAGTAAAGCCTCGCCGTTTTCATACTTCGCATCAATTTTGTATTCAAGGATGGTCTGCATGCCGATGACAGTCTTGCCCCCGGTATCAACATCTTCAAACTGTGGTTCCTCCATGCTCTGCAGTGCCCCCAGTTTAGAAAACAAGGCCATGGTCTGGGCAAACTTATCCTCCGAGATCTCAGCGGAGACCTCCGGAACCATCAGCTCTCTGATTGCTTTTGGCTCCCATGTCGAGACTATCGGGATGATTTTCTCAACATAGGGCACAGCAGTATCGGAGTATTCCGATGCCTGATAGCGATCATAAACAATAGAACCGATAATCACGGTCGTAATCGTTACAAACCAGATGATGAGTAATATGAAGAATGTTCTCAGGGACTTCTTTGTTTCCATCTTTCTTTCCACGGAGTACCTTTCTTGTGCTTATTTGTTAGGGGAATGCTCTATTGAATAACTAGCAGCCTGTCGGACAATCAATGAGCTGACTGCTGGGTATGCCGACGATTAATTCTCTGTTAACGCCAGGCGAGCACCGAAACCAAGAAAAACTGTTCCAGTCGCCCAGCGCATAGCTTTCTGTACTTTTCCTGATTTCTTGAGGCGACGGGAAATACCACTTGAAAAAAAGATCAGGTGGGTATGAACAATACCGGCGACCAAGGCATGGGTTGCTCCCATGGCGGCAATTTGCAACTCCGGGTTGCTCGCTGCAGGATTCACGAACTGTGGCAGCAGCGCTAACATCAAGAGCGATATCTTGGGATTGAAGATACTGACAAAGGCGCCATTGCGAAAGATTTTCCAGGCGGTAGTGCTGTGCGTCTCTGTCACCCTGCCTAAGGCAGACCCGCCTCGAAAAGCGCGTATGGCCAGGTAGATCAGGTAGGCCACGCCGAGAAACTTGAGCGTATGGAATGCCGCAGAGGAATATTGAAGCAGGGCGGCCAGACCGAGAGCAACAGCAACAGCGTGACAAAGGATGCCCGTGGAGTTGCCGAGGTTGCCGATCATGCCAGCCTTTCGACCATGACCGAGCGTGGTTGATATGGTGTAAGCCCAACTGGGGCCGGGAGATAATGCGATCATTAAGCTGACCGTGACAAATCCCAAATAGGATGTGAAATCGTACATTTTATCCTCAACAGTGGCGCATTTGATAAACACCTAATTTACAGCAGCAAGGAGATTATCATTTTAAATAAGGGGACACCACACCTATTTGTTTACAAACCCTGAATCCAGAAATTCTCAGTCATGCTCATGGCGGACAAACGCAATCAAACCGACACAGGCGACCAGCATGCCGAAAGTTCCTGTCATGTTCGGCAGACTGGCCTGCAGGAAGAGAACTTCGCCAGCAAGTGCAAAGACGACTTCACTTGATTGGGTCGCATCTACGGCAGCCAACTTGCTGGCATTGTCGGCGCCGTTACGAGCTGACAAGAAGAGCGAGGTGGCGATAACACCAGAGAAGAGCGCGACCAGAGCGACATTAACCAACTGACCATGCGAAGGGATGGTCGCGTCGGTGAAGGGAAAGAGCAAAATCCAGAAGGGTATACTGCCAATGGAAAGCAGAAAAACTTTGGCAAATGCATTATCGAGGAGTTTGGCATCGACTCCTGGCAACCCCTTCCGGCCATGTTTTGCTTCCCATACGAGTTGATTGCCGAGCGGATAAAGGAACGCTGCGACCAGAACAGGTGAAGCTCCTAAAAGCAGCGTCATGATGCTTTCTGACTCAACCTCGCTGATGTTGACCAGAAAAACTCCAATGAAAACAATGGCAGAATAGAGCCAGATTTTTTTCGAAAAGGTCTTGCCGAAGAGTTTCAAAACAAAAAGCGTTGCGATGATCGTCATCTGCCAGGTTGTAGCCACCACCCATCCCGGCGAATGATCGGCGGCAAAACAGATCAGAGCATAAAAACCACCGAAGCCAATACTGCCACTTACAATCCAGAATTTCCAGTGACGTTGGAATTCGGACAGTACCCGTCTGAGGTAAGCCCCGCCTTTGCAGACCCTGATCCCCGCACCAAGAAAGAGCACCATATAGAGATACCTGAGCGCGGCCGACCAGTACCAGTGGCCACCTTCGAGGCTTATGGCTCTGTTAAAGATGAAGGTGGCACTGAAGAACATTCCAGCAACCAAACCGAGGAGCATTAAGCGGAGCATTGTATCCTTAAACCTTTACCTGCGCCCTCGCGAGGGCCTGGAAGCAGGCCTGGAGGCAGGCCTAGAGACAGGTCTGGATCTGGCCGGAAGATTTGCGGGACGGCCCATACTCGGAGGCCTGTTAACCGGAGGTCTGACAGACGGTGGTCTCTGCCCCGGAGGTCGCACATTCGGCGGCCTGTTAGCTGGAGGTCTATATCCTGGACGATGGTCAACATAAACAGTTCTTCGGCCGTAATAGCCCCAGCCAGGATAAGGATTATGGTAACCACTATAATAGACCGCAGAGGAAGAGCTTCCGGAGCCGGAACAGCCAGACAAAGAAAATACCATGATGACAATCACACCACTGAGCACGAGTTTTATATTCTTCCCCATGACTAGTTCTCCTGCTCAGAGGTTGTTGCCGACCAGCGCTGGATAATCACAAGCGCATCTGAAGGATCAGAGAGTAGTGCCACGCTGCCACCGCTGGCGGTGGGACGAGGCCCGACCAAAAGCTTGCCTCCCAGTTGCTCTGCCCGTTCTGCCGTTTCTTCCGTGTCGGCAACACGGACCACCGGTACCCAGCGCATCTCAAGCTCACTGTCCTTTATGTCACGGATACCTGCCCGCCATTGCTCATCTTTGAGCAATATCAGATAGTCGGTTTTTTCACCTTCATAATCGTATCCGACAAGTTTTTGATAAAAAGCCAGCGAGGCCTCGGTATCATTGCTCCAGAGTTCGTGCCACAGCCACGAACCGAGAACCGGTTCGCCATCTTCAGGGTCGCCGTCTGTGGCATACAACAGAAGAAGTTGTGCTCCCTGGGGATCACTTACCAAGGCGCCTCTACCGCGGTTCAACAATTCCAGAGGGCCGACATGGACAGTACCGCCCTCTTCGGTTACCAGAGCGGTCGCCTTGTCCACATCTGCAACAGAAAGTGAACAGATCCACCGAGCCGCACCAGTTTTTCCGGACTCCTCACCCACCTGAGCCATGCCACCGATTCTTTGACTGTTATTATTAATAACCGTGTAACCACCCTGTTGCTCAAACGTCCAGCCAAAAAGCTGGCCGTAGAAATCTTTGGCGACAGCAACATCGTCAGTGAGCAGGTCATTCCAGACGAATTTCCCCACACGATGCACCTCGGTAGGTGATTCGGTGACAGGGGTCAACTCCAAGTTGGAGGACTTATTGCCAACCGCGCAACCGCTAAGTATAAACTGGAGAAGAATAAATCCCATGGTCACGTAAAGCCCGGGTCGAACCCAATGGCTTCGTTGCCGCTCACGTTGTACTGGTTTAATCCTTACTGTTTTTGGGGCTGGCATCGTAACAATCTCCTTAATTTAAAGAGGCAGACAGCAACTTGTTCCACATCTCAATTTATTGATTTCTGAATTTTAGCCTTTACCCCTTATCTCCGCCTAATGTTTTCTTACACAAGCTTTTGTTCTGCCCGGCAAAGAGGTAAACTTTAGTACAGGGAAACCTTTTGCGAGGAGCCATCATGTCAAAACCGATCAAAATTGAAAAACTTGTGCCAAAACAACCACATGGTCTGGTGGTGATAATCACCGGCAACGGTAAGGGCAAAACGACCAGCGCTATGGGCATGGTGTTACGGGCCAGCGGCCATGGCCTGAAAAGCTGCATCATCCAATTTATGAAGGGTGATCTTTATACGGGAGAATGGGACGGGGTGAAGATGCTTGCTGGCCTGGTAGAGTTGCATGCCACCGGTATGGGATTCTGCGGAATTCAGGGCAATCCGTACAGCCACGCTGAGCATCGTGCCAGTGCCCAGGCTGCAATAGAGCTGGCCCAGGCAAAAATGGCCAGTGGCGACTACGAGATCCTTATCCTCGATGAAATCAACAATGCGCTGAAGCTCAAACTGGTCGACCTGCAACAGGTGCTGGAGCTGATCAAAGGAAAACCGGCGTTAATGCACCTGGTCATGACTGGACGTAACGCACATCCGGAAGTTGTGGAGCTGGCGGATACAGTCAGTGAAGTGTGTGAGGTAAAACACGCTTATCAGAAAGATATCGAACCGCAGCCGGGGATTGATTATTAGGCGTGTGACGCGAAATTCTGGGATCTAACACAAAATCATCGCAGCAGCCATAAGCATGGTCACTCTAATTTCTGAGTGGCCATACTTATGGCTG
>DAOWJU010000010.1 GCA_030640215.1 Desulfuromonadales bacterium | reverse complement strand
TCACGGCCAGTGAAGAAATCCGTTTCAGCGGTGTATAAACCAGCAGATACCAACCGGTGGCCGCCAGTCCAAGCAGGGCCGTAGTGGTACCAGTTCCGGCAAGCAGGATAGCCAATCCGCCACTACCAAAGAGCAGGCCGATTGCCATGCCCGCTGTTACACTCAGATCTCCGCAGGCCAGTGGCCGACAACAGGTGCGGCGCATCAGGGCATCGGTAAAGCGCTCCTGGACCTGATTGAGCACTGAGCAGGAGGAGCTCATCAGAAAAATCCCCCAAGCCAGCGCCCAAAGAGTCATCCAGGAGATAGGCAGGTTCGTTGCCAGGGCTCCGGTCAAAGCCGAGAGAGCGACCATCGTCGACAAGGGCAGTCTGATCAGGCGACTTAACGCGGCCAGATTTGTCATGGTTCCGGAATGACTCTGCATATCACTTCAAGGTTTCCAGCCAGTCTTGCAAGGTCTTGATGTCATCATCACTGAAATCCGGATACGGCGGCATGACGGCCGGGTATCCTTCAACAATTTCGGCGGATGGCTCACGGATGGCACGGATCAAGTAGTCGTTGTCGGCGAGAACTTTTTCTTGCTGCTCGCCTTTGATAATGGTGCGTTCGCTGCCCATCAAGCCTTTGAAGCTTGGGCCGACCTTGCTGGTGCCGTCGGTACTATGACAACCGAGACAGCCGTTCTCGTCCGCCAGGGTTTGGCCAGCATCTACAACTGCTAGTTTCTCTTCCAGCCAGCCAGCAAATTCCGCAGGTGGGATCGCCTCAACAGTGGTAATCATGGAGGAGTGAGCGACGCCACAATATTCAGCACAGAAAAGATCATAGCTGCCCGGCTCTTCAGCGACGAACCAGACGTAGGTCTCCATCCCGGGCACGCAGTCGCGTTTAACGCGGAAGGCCGGCACATAAAAACTGTGCAGCACATCTTCGGAAGTGAGCCGGATCTTGACCGGTTGACCAACGGGAACATAGAGCTTGTCGGAGGTCTTGCCGTTTTCATAAGTAAAGAGCCACGACCACATGCGTGAAGAGCCCTGGATCGGGATGGCATTGTCGGGAATCCGGCGTAGCGAGAGGTAGCCCTCCCAGCCGTACCAGAACATGATTCCAACCAGGATCGTCGGGATGACTATCCAGGTGGCTTCGAGCCAGATGTTGTGATCTTTCTGGCTGACCGGTTGCGGTTGCCGCTTGCGGTTGTAGCGCCAGATTATATAAATCATCGCCAACGTGATGCCAAGCAGCGAGACGCCGCTGATGCCGAAGATGACGTAGAAGGCTGTGTCGACAGCCTCAGTTGTGGTGATCAAAGGTTGGGGGTTCACAGTCTCTCCTCAACAGTCAGTAATGGTCTGGAACCCGGACAGGCTCCTGCCATGAGTCAGCGGTAAAGGGTGTCGCAAAGGGTCAGGCCGATAAAGGTCGCCAAAATTGCCAGTGTCGCGAGTAGTGCGAGTTTGAAAAGGATACTTTCGTACTTCATATGCATGAAAACAGCCACCACCAGACCAGCTTTAAGTGTCGCTATGCCAAGGGCCACCCAGACATTTGCTGCACCGAGGTCATATTGGGCCACGGCGATGGTAATGCCGGTGAGGATCAGCAGGCCGATCCAGACAATTGCGAAGGTTTTATACGGGACGATATGGGCGTGTTCTTCTGTCATAATGACCTCAGTAATCAGTTGTCAGCCACTGTAGGATGCTGGTGAACGGAGTGAACCGCATCAATTGGTTCGAGTGCTCTTCCCGTATTCAAGACCGATGCGGTTCGTGCCTCACCACATCCTACCTTTCTTTACGTACCTCTTAGTGTCTTTCGTATTAAATATCCCAACGTTGGTTAGTGCAAAATCAAATAGTACAACGGAAAAACAAAAATCCAGATCAAATCAACCAGGTGCCAGTAGAGTCCAGAATTCTCAAGAATGACAAAGTCATCTGCATTCACCTTGTCGCTCTTGATCAGGAACATAGACCAGGCGATGAGCAATGCACCGATGACCACGTGCAGGCCGTGCAGGCCGGTGGTCAGGTAGTAAATGTTGAAAAAGACCATTTCGCCGGGCTGCAGTTCTTTCAGGTGTGCCGAGCCGGGGTAAATGCCGTGACTGATCTTGGCGCTCCATTCAAAGTACTTGTTGATCATGAAGATGACTGCGCAGGCAATCGTGCCACCGAGCAATCTGAGACAGAGAGTTTTGGCCCCACGTCGCAGGGCGGT
>DAOWJU010000033.1 GCA_030640215.1 Desulfuromonadales bacterium | reverse complement strand
GCCAAAGCGGTTGATGATGCCGGCGCCGATGTTTCTTATCAGAAAATGTATCAGGCCTACCGGCGGGTTTTTGAGCGTTGTGGACTCGAGTTCCGTGCTGTTGAAGCGGACTCAGGGACCATCGGTGGCAGCTTTTCACATGAGTTTATGGTGCTTGCCGAAACCGGTGAGGATGCGATTGTTTCTTGTGACAGTTGTGAATACGCCGCTAATGTTGAAAAAGCCGAGTTGCGGGCGCCTGCTGGAGAAGCTTCTGCTCCGACCATGGAGTTGGGTAAGGTCGCGACGCCCAACCTGAAAAGTATTGATGATGTTGCTGCGTTCCTTAAAGAGAAGCCGCAGCAGATGGTCAAAACCCTTGTGCTGCAGAATGATCGTGAAGAGACTGTGGCTGTGCTGCTGCGCGGTGATCGAAAACTTAACGAAGTCAAACTCTGTAATTTCCTCGATTGCAATCACATTCAAATGGCTGACGAAGAGTTGGTCAGGAAAGTCACTGGTTCCCCGACCGGGTTCTCCGGACCAATTGGTATCTCCTGTCGGGTGATTGCCGATCAGGATCTGGCGACCATGAGCGATTTCGGTCTCGGTGCCAATGAAGAAAATTTCCATCTCACCGGTGCTAATCATGGCCGTGATTTCCAGGTTGAAGCTTTTGTTGACCTGCGCGAAGCTGTCGCTGGCGATGATTGCCCTCGCTGTGCAGGTAAATTGGAAATCTGGAGGGGTATCGAAGTTGGTCACGTGTTCAAACTGGGAACCAAGTATTCGGAAGCGATGAACGCGACGGTGCTTGACGACCAGGGCAAGGAACGAACTCTGGTTATGGGCTGCTACGGTATCGGTATCGGTCGTACGGCCGCTGCTGCAATCGAGCAGAACCATGATGACAATGGCATTATCTGGCCAATGCCGCTGGCTCCGTTCCAGGTGATCGTGACCGTGCTTAACCCGAAGGACGAAGCGGTGTTTGCCGCTGGCGAAAAGCTCTATCAGGATCTGCTTACCGAAGGGATCGAGGTGCTTCTTGATGATCGTGATGAACGTCCCGGCAGTAAGTTTAAGGATGCTGATCTGATCGGTATCCCACTGCGCGTTAATGTTGGCGCCCGTGGCTTGAAAGAGCAGTCTTTTGAGCTTCAAGATCGTCGCGGCGGTGAGCGGGTCATGCTGCCAATCGAAGGTGCTGCGGCTAAAGTTGCCGAGCAGGTTCGTGCGGCGCTTGTGGTCAAATAGAGAGAATAGATCGCTATGAATGAGATTCTGCTTGAAAAAGGTGGACGATTGACTCTGCCGCCCGGCGTCGTCAAGACTCTTGAGGCCAAGTCGCTGCGGTTGTCGTCATGCTCCGCTAATCATCTTCTGCTGGAGGCTACCGCTGGTGATGACAAGGTCCTGATGACCGGTCAGCTTGTTGAAGGCGGGGTTGTCGATCTCCTCTCCTTCTTCAATATGTTCCGCAAATCAGGCGTTTTGCATTTCATTCTTTCCGGTGGCAACAAAACTCTTTGCTTCCAGAATGGTGAGATCGTTTATGCCACAAGCACTTTTCCAGAAGAAGAGATCGGCGAAATCCTTTACAGCCTGGGTAAGTTTGACCGTGAGACCCTGCAGGGTGCACGTCAGTTCGCCAATGGTGAGCTACCGCTTGACAAAATCCTGGTTGATCAGGATGTCATCACTTCCAAGGATCTCTGGGCGGCAACCCGGAACCAGGTCGAAACCATCGTTTACAACCTGTTTGCCTTTCATGAAGGCTCATATGTTTTTGTCGACACCCCCCTCGATGAAGATCAGGTGGTGAGCCTCTCCATGGGCACCCAGAATCTGGTTATGGAAGGGCTGCGCAGAGTCGATGAGCGAGCTGTCTACATGCAGAAAGTCAAGTCGCTTGATGCCATTCCTGTGGCGACTGGCGATACCCCCAACGATCTTGATAGCGTCTCTCAGAAGATGGTAGCCCTGATCCAGGCCGGTGTCAGTAGTGTCAAAGAACTGCTGCGGCGCTCCGGTTCAGGTGAGTTCGATTCCATACGGCTTTTAAGCCAACTGGTTGAACGCGGTATCGTCACCATGGAGGAAGCGCCAACGGTGGCTGTGGAGGGCGTCCTCGGTGAGGTTGTCACTATCTTTAATGGTGTCCTGGTCGCCATGCATTCGGTGGTGTCAGCCAAGAATCCACAGTTCCGTGATGAAGTCTCCTGCTTCCTGCGTGATCTGCCGCAACCCTTTTCTTACGTATTCAGACAAACGACTCTCAAGGAAGACGGTTCCGTGGATGGTGGCCGTGTGCTCGCCAACCTGGCCGGTCTTGAAGAAGGTGACAAGCTGCGCCTGCTTTCGGAGTCTTTGAGTGAGCTGGTTTATATGGAGTGTATCGCTGCCCGTCGGGAGCTCGGTGCGGCTGATTCTTCCGCTCTGATCAAGCGAGTACAGGAAGTTTCACAACGTGTACAGGACTTAATAGGATCTCGTGATGATGAATGATGCCAAAGAAAAACTGATATTCGCCCTTGATGTCGACAATCTGGATGCTGCTCGCAGCTGGGTTGAGCAATTGCAGGGGCAAGTCGGTCTGTTCAAGATCGGCAAACAACTCTTTACCAAGTGCGGCCCGGAAGTTGTTAACCTGGTGCAGGATGGCGGTGGCGATGTTTTTCTCGACCTGAAGTATCATGACATCCCGAACACTGTGGCGATGGCTGGTCTTGAGGCTTTGCGACTCGGCGTGAAGATGTTCAACGTCCACGCTCTCGGTGGTTTCGAGATGATGGCCAAACTGGTCTCCGAGGTTGATAAGGTTTGTCCGCGCGGCAATCCAGATCGCCCGGTTATGCTTGCGGTAACGATTCTGACTTCGTCAAACCAGGAGACTCTGCGCGGCGTCGGTATTGATCGTCCGGTTGAGGTGATGGTGCCTAAACTGGCCAAGCTGGCTAAGGATGCCGGTATGGACGGTGTGGTTGCTTCACCGAAAGAAGTCGGTCTGATCCGCGACGCTTGTGGTGAAGATTTCGCGATTGTCACCCCCGGTGTGCGGCCGACATTCGCGTCTCAGGACGACCAGAAGCGGGTTACCACGCCCGGCGATGCTCTGCGCGCCGGTGCTGACTACCTGGTGATTGGCCGACCGATTTCCGCAGCGGCAGATCCTGCGGCAGCGGCCCGAATGATTCTTGAAGAAATGCAAGCAGCCCTGGAAGGCTCTTCGGCTGTGTTGGGAGATTCTTAGGTGGTGAAAGTCGATTATCTTTACGGGATTCACCCGGTACGTGAGGCGTTGCGCGGAAAGCGTCAGCCACTCGAACTATTTGTCGATGAAAAAGGTGCTGGTCAGAGGGTCGAGGAACTACTGATTCTAGCGCGTGAACGCGGTATTCCGGTACGGCAAAGAAAACGTCAGGATCTGGACCGTATGGCGGACCAAACCCATCACCAGGGCGTGGTCTTAAGTATGGAGCCGTTTCCTTATATGGAGATCGAAGACCTCCTTGCAGAATGGCAAGCCTCCGGGAAGGCCGGGCTCTTTCTGCTTCTTGACGGGATTACTGATCCTCACAACCTGGGTGCCATTCTGCGCAACGCTGATGCTGCCGGTTGTCAGGGTGTGATTTTGACCAAGGATCGCAGCTGCGGCATTACCAACGTGGTCGATCGTGCTTCGGCTGGTGCGGCGGAACATCTGGCCGTCTGTCAGGTGACGAACCTTGCCCGAGTTATGGAACAATTGAAAAAAAGTGGTTTCTGGATCTACGGATTGGCCGCTGGAGAAAACGCCCAGCCGTTGTTCAGCACGGATCTCTCGGGAAACATTGCCCTGGTGATCGGCAGTGAAGGGGATGGTTTGCGTCATCTGACGCGCGAACTCTGTGATGGTTTGCTGGAGATACCGATGATCGGCAAAGTTGATTCGCTCAATGCTGCTTCGGCAAGTGCTGTAGCACTCTTTGAGGTGGTGAGGCAGAGAATTTCTAAGTGAGTTGCTGTTTGTCAGGAAAACGTAGGCAGCAATTGGTAAGGATAATGTAAGTGGCCTTGGATAATTAGAAACTCCCTTGATCTGGTAAAAATCCCCACCTTGACGGGTAAAGCATCCTCTCCCCCATTCCTCATTGGTGGTACGCCTTCACCTTGGCGAAAGCAAACCCCTATCACTCTACTGGAAAATAATTACATATACAGGATTGACGGATTGGTCTTTAGGAGGTAAATTAGAAATGCTTAAGATCGAGAGTCGTCTCAATTGGCTTTCTCCCCAGTTTCTAAAAAACAGATCGACCGTGACAGGTTGACTCTAAGAGTAGACAACACGGTCTTGTATTCCAATGATGAGATGGAATGAAGAATTTGACTCTCTTGCAAAAAATCCTGAAACCTTGGTTCACTGCACTCTTTATCAGCGTCATATATACCATTGTCGGCGGAATGTGGGTCTTTTTCTCCGAACCTGTCTTGTCAAAGTGGATCGCCGATCCTGAAACCTTTCGAAATGCTAAAATTTTAAGTCAGTGGGTCTTCATTGTTGTTTCTGCACAACTATTGTTCCTCCTGATCCGTCATCGAGAGATGGCATTTATCCGTGCCGAAGAGTCATTGTTACGTGTCAATCGTGCATTGAGAGTTTTCAGTGAGTGCAAGAAAGCAACCACTTGGGACAATAATGAATATGACCTTTTGCGAAAAATATGCCGGATTCTGGTCGCTTTGGGAGGTTATCGTCTGGCCTGGGTCGGGTACGCGTCTGATGATGCTGAAAAGAGTATAAAACCGGTCTCATACTGGGGTTACGATGAAGGTTATATGAATGCGTTGAAGGTGAGTTGGGACGACTCAACCTATGGACAAGGTCCGGCCGGTAGCACCATCCGGACCGGACAAACCATGATTGTGCACAACATTACGTCAAGCCTTGAATTCAAGCCATGGAGTGAAATGGCCCTGGCCCATGGATTTTCCTCCGCAATCTCCTTACCGTTGCGTAATGGTAATAAAGTCTACGGTGTATTGGTTATTCTCGCTGCAGAAAAAGACTCTTTCGACCCAGAAGAGGCCAATCAGCTTGAAGAGCTCACGGATGACTTGGCTAATCGCATCAAAGCGATCCAGAGCGAAGTGGTTCAAAAACAGGTTAAAGAGGAGCAGTTACTCCTCGCCAAGGTGATTCATCAGGCCTCTGAAGGGGTCTTGACTTTTGATAAAATGACCTTAGTTCAATACCTCAACCCGGCCTGGGAACATATATGTGGAGTTGTCGCCAAAGATGTTATCGGCAAATCTCTGCATGAACTGCCTTGTGCCCGGCGCAACGATGATTTCTACCAAGCTATAAAAACCGTCATAGAGTCTGGAGAAGCGATTACAGGCCAGTACCTGAACAAGCGCGAAGATGGCTCCCAATATCAGATCGAAGCAAAAGTCTCACCTGTCAATGGTGGGTACTCAGACAATGTCCGCTATGTTGCTGTTATCCGTGATGTGACCTATGAAACCGAACTGGAGGATCAATTGCGGACGGCACAAAAGATGGAGGCCATCGCCACCCTTGCTGGGGGAATTGCCCATGATTTCAACAATATCCTGGCTGCAATACTTACCAACACCGAATTGGTTCTGGATGATATCCCCCAAAAAAGTAAGCTGCGAGACCATCTTGAAATCGTTTACCAGGCCGGTTGTCGGGGCAAAAGTCTGGTAAAACAAATTATGACTATCAGTCGTCAGGACCTGCATGAACGCAAACCGGTGATTCTTGAGCACATTATAGATGAATGTTTGAACCTGCTGCGTGCATCACTTCCTTCCACCATTGAAATCCGCAAAAGTATCTTGCCGGATCTGGGAATGGTGGCTGCTGACCCGACCCAAATTCATCAGGTTATCCTTAATATATGCACCAATGCCGCAGATGCCATGGCAGATCAAGCTGACGGTATCCTCGAAATAAGGCTAGAGGAGATCACGGTTGTTCCTGGTTATGACGATCTCTACGCTGGCTTGCCTCCGGGAAGTTATCTGAAACTCACGATCAAGGATAACGGGCACGGTATGGAGCGCGAAGTCCTTGACCGGATATTCAATCCGTTTTTCACCACCAAAGGGCTGGGGAGTGGAACTGGTCTGGGGCTGTCAGTTGCACACAGTATCATCAAAAGCCATGGCGGCCTTCTGAATGTGGATAGTGAACCTGGGCAAGGAAGCGAATTCCATCTCTACTTACCCAAAATTTATTGCATCGAAGAACAGCCTGTATTGAACGACAATCTGCTGGTCGCAAATGGTCATGAGAAAATTCTCTTTGTCGATGATGAATCAGCGCTGGT